>NZ_JBQXES010000001.1:0-8618 GCF_052599055.1 Thermophilibacter sp. ZX-H3
GTTGTTTTGGCTGGGGGTCCTGGGACGGGCAATGCCCCAGGCGGCATGGCCCGTCCCAGAATCTCCGGCCGAAATAACCCGTCCCCAGATGAGGTCACTCCTCGGCCTCCTCGACGATCTGCTGGAGCCTGAGGACGCGGTGGTACATCGCGGACTTCGACGCCGGCGGGTCGAGCTCGGCGCCGAGCGCGGCGAGCGAGAGCTCCGGGTGCTCCCGGCGCGCGCGGCAGAAGGCGCGCAGCGCCGGCGGCAGCGCCGCGAGCCCCACGCCCCTCTCGGCGCGGTCGATGAGGTCGAGCTGCGAGGCGGCCGCGCCCGTCGAGCGGGCCTGGTTGGCCATCTCGGCGTTGACGCGACGGTTGACGTCGTTCTTGACGGACTTCTGCGCGCGGGCGAGCTCGACCACCCTGGCCATCCGGTGCGCCCCCATCACGCGCAGGAGCGAGATCACGTCGTCGAAGCTCTTCAGGTAGAGCGCGAAGGCGCCCCGCCGGCGGTTCAGGCGCGCCGAGACCCCGAAGGACCCGACGAGCGACACGAGCCCGCGGGCGAAGTCCTCCCCCGTCACGGCGATCTCCAGGTGGAAGTCCCCGCGCGGGTCGGCGATGAAGCCGCCCGCCATGAACGCGCCGCGCACGAAGGCCGCCCGCGCCTCGCGCGAGCGCAGCAGCGCGACCGGCACGCCCGTCGCGAGCCCGCGCCCCGGGACGAGGATCCCGAGCTTCACGAGGTCCTCGGCGAGCTCGTCCTGCTCGGGCATCTCGATCAGGTAGTTCCTCGTCTTGTGCAGGACCGAGCGGCGCACCGTGAGCGGCGTCTCCAGGTCGAAGAGCTTGTGCGTGAGCTTGATGATCGTCCGCGCGACGGCGCCCGTCTCCGTGGCGATGCGGATGGAGTAGCGCCCCGCCCCCCGAAACGAGAGCGTGCCGCACACGCGGATGAGCGCCGAGAGCTGGGCGAGCTCGGCGGCCGGCGCGCCCTCGACGCGGGAGAGCTCGTCCTTGACCCGGGCTGTGAACGACATCCTAGCCCGTCCTCACGTTGGCGAGCGCGAGGTCGCGGTGCGAGAGCGTCACGTGGTAGCCCCCGTGCTCGAGGTAGGCCGCCGTGGCGCCGGCGATGGCGACGCTCCTGTGCTGGCCCCCCGTGCAGCCGACGGCGATGGAGAGGTGGCTCTTGCCCTCAGCCACATAGCCGGGCATCGCCACGTCGAGCAGGCGGTACCACGCCTCGAGGAACTTCTCGGTGGTGGGGTTGCCGAGCACGAAGTCCGCGACGAGCCGGTCGTTGCCCGTGAGGGCGCGCATCTCCGGGTCGTAGAAGGGGTTCGGCAGGAAGCGCACGTCGATCATGAGGTCCGCCTCGACGGGCATGCCGTGCTTGAACCCGAAGGAGAAGACCGAGACCTCCATGAGCTGCTGGTCGGTGAGCTCGGAGAAGGCGCGGCGCAGGCGGGCGCGGAGCTCCTTGGTGGAGGTGCGGCTCGTGTCTATCACGAGGTCGGCGGCGTCGCGCACGGCGGCGAGCTGGGTCCGCTCGCGGGCGATCGCGCTCGCCACGGTCTCGCCGGGGCCGGCGAGCGGGTGCCGGCGGCGGTTCTCGTCGTAGCGCCGCATGAGGACGTCGTCGTCGGTGTCAAGGAAGACGACCTTGCAGGAGATCTCGTGCTCGCGCAGCTGCGTGAGCGAGTCGCTGATCTCGTCGAAGAGGCCCTGGCTGCGCAGGTCGCAGGTCACGGCGAGGTGGCGCCCGACGCCCGAGTTGATGCCCACGAGCTCGGCGAGCTGCAGGAGCAGGCGCGGGGGCAGGTTGTCGATGCAGAAGTAGCCCATGTCCTCGAAGACGTGGAGGGCCTGCGTGCGGCCCGAGCCGCTCATGCCCGTGATCACCACGACGTCGGGCACGCGGTCGCGCCCCTCGGCCGCGCGCATCTGCTGGCCGGTCGCACCCATGGCACTCCCCTCCTCGAGGTCCTTCTCGCCGTCCTTCTCGCCAGTATACGGCAGCGGGGTCGGGCATGCCGCACGGCATGCCCGGACGGGACGTCCCCGGGCCGGCCCAGAAGGCCGCGCGGCGAGAAGGACGCGCGGCCGAGCATGCCCCCGTGCACGGAATCGCGGCTCGGGAGCCGCAGACCGTGCGCGGGGGCATGCTCGATGAAGCCGTGCCGCACGGCATGCTCGCGCGGGCCCAATTGGATGCCGACAGCGCGGGAGGGACGGACCGGGCATGCCTCCGCGCACGGATGGACCATCGTGCCATGCGGCATGCTCGGGCCGGCCCAGAGGGCCGCGTGGCGAGAAGGACGCGCCGCCGAGCATGCCCCCGCGCACAGATGGCGCGAGCATGCCCCTGCGCACGGTTTCCGGCTCCCGCGCCGCGATTCCGTGCGCAGGGGCATGCTCGACGGAAACGCGCCCCGGGAATCCACCCGGGGCGATGGGGACTACTTGTCGAGGCCGCTCTGCTCGGGAGGCAGGGGCTTCTTCAACAGGGAGAGCACGAGGCATCCCACCGCCGCGCCCGCGGCGAGCGCGATCAGGTACTGCACGGGGTTGGTGATCACGGCGATCACCCAGGCGCCGCCGTGCGGGGCGGGGCTGGCGCAGCCGAGGAGCATGGAGAGCCCGCCGGCCGTGGCCGAGCCCGCGATGCAGGCGGGAAGGACGCGCAGCGGGTCGGCAGCGGCGAAGGGGATGGCGCCCTCCGTGATGAACGAGAGGCCCATGACGTAGTTCACCAGGCCCGCCTTGCGGTCCGCCTCGGTCCAGCGGTTCTTGAAGAGCGTGGTGGAGAGCGCGATCGCAAGCGGCGGGACCATGCCGCCCGCCATGACGGCCGCCATGATCATGTTGCCGGTAACCGTCTGCTCGGCCAGGGCAGCGGTGCCGAAGACGTAGGCCGCCTTGTTGATGGGGCCGCCCATGTCGGTGGCCTGCATACCGGCCACGATGATGCCCAGGAGCACGATGGAGGTCCCGGAGAGGCCGTTCAGGAAGCCGGAGAGCGCGGAGTTGATGGCGCCCATGACTGGGTTCACGCCCATCATGACGAGGCTCGTGAGAAAGACGCCGAGGACCGGGTAGAGCAGGATAGGCTTGATGCCCTCGAGCGAGGACGGCAGCTTCTCGAGCGCGCGCTCGAGACCCAGCACGAGGTAGCCGGCGACGAAGCCCGCGAGAAGGGCGCCCAGGAAGCCGCCGGAGACGAGGGCGGCCTGCGCCTCGGCGTCCATGGCCGAGGAGAGGTAGCCGAGCGTGTAGCCCTGCTTGGCGATCCAGCCGCCCACAAAGCCCGCGGCAAGGCCGGGACGGTCGGCAATCGACATCGCGATGTAGCCCGCGAGGATGGGCAGCATGAAATTGAAGGCCTGGTTGCCGGCCACGTTGAAGAAGGCCGCAACCGGGGTGGAGTGGCCGTAGGCGCTCGTGCCGAGGCCCGGCTGATCGAGCAGGAACGAGAGCGCCATCAGGATGCCTCCGCCCACCACGAAGGGCAGCATGTGGGAGACGCCGTTCATGAGGTGCTTGTAGACCTGACGCCCCACGCCCTCGCCCTCGGCGGCCGCGGGCGAGGCGGCGCCGCCCTGGGCGTGGCAGATGGGGGCGCTGCCCTCCATCACGATGTTGATGAGCTCCCCGGGCTCGTTGATGCCGCGGGTGACGGAGCAGGAGTAGAGCGGCTTTCCGTCAAAGCGCGCGAGGTCCACGTTCTTGTCGGCCGCGATGATCACGCCGCGCGCGCCGGCCACGTCCTGCGCGGTGATGACGTTCTTGGCGCCGCCCTGGCCCTGGGTCTCGACCTTGATGCGAACGCCCATCTCCGCGGCCTTCTTCTCGAGGGCCTCGGCGGCCATGTAGGTGTGGGCGATGCCCGTGGGGCAGGCCGTGATGGCGAGCACGTCGTAGCCAGCGGCGTCGCGCGCGGCGGCGCCGGCGGCCTTGGCCTCCTCCTCGGCGCGGTGCCGGTCCTCCTCGGCGTCCACGAGGGCGCGGAACTCCGCCGGGGTCTTCGCTGCGCGCAGGGCCGCGCAGAAGTCGGCGTCGAGAAGCAGCGTGGAGAGGCGGCTCAGCACCTCGAGGTGCGTGTCGGCCTCCCCCTCCGGCGCCGCGATGAGGAAGAGCAGCGTCGCCGGCTCCCCGTCGAGCGACTGGTAGTCCACGCCCGCGGGCACGGTCATGGCCGCGAGGCCGGGCGCGGAGACGGCGGCCGTCTTGGCGTGCGGGATGGCGATGCCGTCGCCGAGGCCCGTGGAGAACTGCGCCTCGCGCTCCCGAACGGCCGCGGCGTAGCCCGCCTTGTCGGCGACGTTGCCGCCCTTCGCCATGAGGTCGACGAGCTCGTCGATGGCCTCGTCCTTGCTCTTGGGCGCACCCCCGATCCCGATTGACTCAGGCTTGAGCAGGTCCGTGATTCTCATGTTCTCTCCTTCCTTTCGTGCATTTAATTTAATATTTTATCTATACGGGAGGAGCTTCCCCGCCGTGACCGCCTCTGGCCGACGCGCTCGGCGCGGTCGTGCCAAATAAACCTGACGTCAGTGGCGCGACGTCAGTGGCGCGTGGCGAGCAGCGCCTCGACCTCGGGCCTCGTGGCCAGGTGGTCGGAGAACGCGCTGGCCGACCCCGTCGCGAGCGCCATCTTGAAGGCGGCCTCGTAGCTGCCGGTCTCCATGAGGCCCGCGAGGAAGCCGGCGACGGAGGAGTCGCCCGCGCCCACGGAGTTGACCACGGTGCCCTTGGCGGCCGGGCTCTGGAAGACCTCGCCCGTCTCGGCCACGAGCACGCCGCCCTCCCCCGCCATCGAGACGAGCACGTTGGCGGCGCCCATCTCCTGGAGCCGGCGCGCGTACGGCACGACCTCGTCGCGCGTGCGCAGCGTCACGCCGAAGATGTCCCCGAGCTCGTGGTTGTTGGGCTTCACGAGGAAGGGGCGGTACGGCAGGACGCGCGTGAGCAGGTCCTTCTCGGCGTCCACGACGACTCGCACGCCGCGGCCCCGGAGGCGCTCCATGATGCGTTCGTACATGTCGTGCGGCAGGGCGGCGGGCACGGAGCCGGAGATGACGAGCGTGTCGCCCTCGCCCAGCGCGTCCAGCTTGGCGAGAAGGACCTCGACGTCCTTCTCGGCAATCTTGGGGCCCATGCCGTTGAGCTCGGTCTCCTCGGCGGACTTGACCTTGGCGTTGATGCGCGTCATGCCCTCCGCCACGCGGATGAAGTCGGTCTCGACGCCCGCCTCGGCGCAGAGGCGGCAGAGCTCGTCGCCCGTGAAGCCCGCCACGAAGCCGAGCGCGCGGCTCGCGTGCCCGAGGTTGCCGAGCACGATGGAGACGTTCACGCCCTTGCCCCCGGGCAGGATCTTCTCGTAGGTGGTGCGGTTGATGACGCCCAGGCGCATGTCGTCCACGCGGACGATGTAGTCGAGCGACGGGTTGAACGTGACGGTGCAGATCACAGCGACACCTCCATGACGTTGTCGAAGCTCCGGTACTCCTCGGGGACCTCCCCGCAGGTGACGACCGTGGCGTCGCAGAAGTCCGCGAACGTGACGAGGCTCGTGCGGCCGAGCTTGGAGGCGTCGGCGAGCACGTAGCGCCGGGTCGTGCGCTCCAGGGAGACCCGCTTGACCATGGCCTCGTTGGGCTCGGGCGTGGTGAGGCCCGCCTCCGGCGTGATGCCGTTGGAGCCCCAGAACCCCAGCGTGAAGTGGAGCTTGGAGAGGGCGTCGAGGGCGCCGGGCCCCACGAGCGCCTCGGTGGCGCTCTTGAGCTCGCCGCCGAGGACCGTCACGGAGAGGCCGCGGGCCGCCAAGCGGATGGCGTGCGAGACCGAGTCGGTCACGTAGCCGGCGCGCGTGGGGGGGCAGCAGGTCGAGCAGGATCTCCGTGGTGGAGCCGGCGTCGAGGTAGACGAAGTCGTCGGGCTGGACCAGCGCGGCGGCATGCGCGCAGATGGCGCGCTTCTCCTCGTCGTGCAGGCCGTGGCGCTCCCCCAGCGTGAGGTCGCGCGTGAGGTGCGCCGACTCGCGGGTGGTGGCGCCGCCGTGAACCTTGACCAGCTGGTGGGCCTGGTCGAGCTTGTCGAGGTCGCGACGGATGGTGGACTCTGAGGTCTCGAGCGCGGCGGCGAGCTCGGGCACGGTGACGGTCCCGCGCAGGCGGACCATCTCGACGATGCGCGCGTGGCGCTCCTCTGCCAGCATGGCTACTCCTCCTCGGGGTAGGTGACGCCCCAGTCGGCGCGCAGGCGCGTCATGAGGTCCATCACGTCGGACGCGGTGTCGATGAGGCCGGCGGCCTGGGCGTCGCCCGCGACGGCGCGCTCGAGGTCGGCCATCTCGTAGCAGAGGGCGTAGCCCTCGACGCCGGTGCGCACGGCCTCGCGGCGGCCGTCTGCGGTCCACACGATCGTCGCGGCGTCCGCGCGCGGGTACTCCGTCACCTCCACGTAGCAGCGGTCGAAGGAGATGACCGCGCGCTTGGGCTGCTTGGAGTGGAGCGTGAGCGCGATGACGCCGAGCTGGCCCTCGGCGTTGCGGCAGACGATGCCGCCCGCCTCGTCCACGCCCGTGACGGCGAGGTTGCCGAGCGAGACCACCTCCTCGGGCTGGCTCGCCATGAAGAGGCGCATGATGCTGAGCGCGTAGACCCCGATGTCGAGCATCGCGCCGCCGGCGAGGCCCCGGTTGTAGAAGCGGTTGGTGAGGTCCCCGTACTCCTTGTAGGAGCCAAAGCTGACCTGCGCGAGGTTCATGCGGCCGAACTCGCCCGCGTCCGCGCGACGCCGGAGCTCCCGGTAGAGCGGCATGTGCAGGATCGTGGTGGCGTCCATGAGCACGACGCCGTTGGCGGCGGCGAGGGCGCGGGCCTCGGCGAGCTCGGCGGAGTTGAGCGTGATGGACTTCTCGCAGAGCACGTGCTTGCCCGCGGCGAGCGCACCGCGCAGGTAGGTGATGTGCGTGTTGTGCGGGGTGGTGATGTAGACGGCGTCGACCTCGGGGTCCGCGTAGAGCTCCTCGAAGGAGTCGTAGACCTTCTCGACGTGGTACTTCTCGGCAAAGGCGACGGCCTTCTCGCGGGTGCGGTTGGCGACGCCGTGCAGGCGGCGGCCCGCGAGCGCGAGCGAGGTCGCCATCTGGTTGGCGATGACGCCGCAGCCAATCACGGCCCAGCGGAGCTCGGGCGCGGTGAAGACATCGTCGGGGAACGGGCGGCTCTCGATGGCCTCGAAGGCGGCGGCTGCCGCGGCGGCGGCGTCGAGCGGGGCGTTCTTCTCGGTGTCTGACATGGGTCCTCCTGCCGTTCTGGTCCTACCCTACGATTGTCATTTTTGCGCAATTTCTTCCATTTGTACGCAACTCTACGCATTCTAGCGGTAAGCGGTATGAAAATGACCATAAACGGTCATAAGTACGCATTTCTGCGCATTTTCACGCATGCTTGGATGTTCCGCGCCGTCAGCAGGCGACGCGCGGGGCGAGAAGGACGCGCAATCTCGGATATCCGGACATCTGCGGTTACGCGTGACAAACTTGAAACTGCCCGATACGCAAGCTCGGAAAAGGGGTCGGAATGACGGCAAACCCCAGGCTGCGCGTTCTCTCACGAACGCGCAGCCTGGGGTTTGCGAACATCGCAGGCTGCGCATGCGGGCCTCGCGCGACGCGGTCGGCAATCCGGCGGCAGGATCAGACGCCCGCATGGCGAGAAGAACGGGAGCGCCGACAACGGAGGCGGGCCCCGGACGAGTCCGGGACCCGCGTCAGCTCGGGGCGATGGGGCGCTCTCCCCTACTCGATCGCGGCGCGGAACCAGCTGGTGAGCGAGGTGGGATGCGTGATGCCGGTGCCCACGACGACGGCCCAGGCGCCTGCGTCGATGGCGGTCTTGGCGTCGGCCGGGGTGTGGACGTGCCCCTCGCAGATGATCGGGTAGTCGGGGAACTCCGAGGTCGCCTGCTTGAGCAGCGGCACGTCGGGGCCGTCCTCGAGCGTGGTGTCGATGGCGGCCTTGTTGTGGGAGAGCGTCGTGGAGACGAGGTCGCAGCCGCAGGCGACGGCACGGCGGATGTCCTCGATGGTCATGCAGTCGGCCATGATGAGGACGTCGCTCTGGGCGCGGATGGCCTCGACGGTCTCCTCGAAGGTGCGGCCATCCGGGCGCGGGCGGTCGGTGGCGTCGAGGGCCACCACGTCGGCGCCGGCGTTCACGCAGGCCATGGCGTGGCGCAGCGTGGGCGTGATGTAGACGCCCTCGTGGCCCTCCTTCCACAGGCCGATGACGGGGATCTCCACGCGGCTCTTGATGGCGGCGATGTCGGAGAGTCCCTGGCAGCGGATGGCGGCGGCGCCGCCAAGCTCGCAGGCGCGCGACATCTGGGCCATGGTCTCGGGGTGGCGCAGCGGCTCGCCGGGATAGGCCTGGACGGAGACGATGAGCTTCCCCTTGAGGGACTGGACGAGCGGTGAGATGGGCATGGTTCCTCCTTCGTGTGCCAACCACGTCAGGTTTGTTTGGCACGCACGCGCGTGCGCTGGGGCGTGCAAAAGGGACAGTCACTTTTGCACGACTGACCGTTAGCAGGGGGCGTGCAAAAGTGACTGTCCCTTTTGCACGC
>NZ_JBQXES010000001.1:8628-201633 GCF_052599055.1 Thermophilibacter sp. ZX-H3
ACGGATGCGAGCTTGGGCACATGCTTTCCCAACACCCCCGCTCCCCCCCCCCCCCCCCCCCCCCCCCCCCCCCCCCCCGCGGGGCTAGTCGGAGACCTCGGCGTAGCCGGACTTCACGAAGTTCTCCGCGGCGCCGACGAGCGGGGCGTCGCCGCCGAGCTCGCCGCCCACGATGGGCGTGGTGGCCACGGGCGGCATGGCCTGGCCCCTGAAGGCCTCGGCCATGGCGTCGGACCAGTCGGGGCCGCACTGCGCGACGGAGCCGGAGAGAATCACGACGTCCGGGTCGAGCATGTTGCACATGCTGCCCAGGACCTCGCCGAGGGCGCGGCCCGCCCGGGCCTCGGCGGCCTTGGCGGCCGCATCGCCCGCGGCGGCGCGGCGGTCGATCTCCGCGCCGTCCATCGGCGTGCCGTCGGGCTTCTCGGCGTCGCCGCCCTGGCGCACGTACTCGCGGATGATGCCGGGGCCGGCAGCGATGGGCTCGAGGTGGCCGGTCGCCCCGCAGGAGCAGGGTACGCCCGCCGCGGCCGGGCAGCAGACGTGGCCGATGTGGCCGGCCTCGTCGTGCGCGCCGAGCATGATCTTGCCGTACTCGACGAACGCGCCGCCGATGCCGGTGCCCACGGCCGCCACGAGGCAGCTCTTCTTGTCGCGGCCGCCGCCCCAGCGGGCCTCGCCCAGCGCGTGGGCGTGGACGTCGTTGAGGACGCGGCACGGAAGGCCGGTCGCGGCGGTGACCTCGGCGCCGAGGTGGGTGCCGCCCCAGCCGGGCATGAGCTCGTTGGCGAAGGTGATGTCGCCGTTTCGGGGGTTGACCACGCCCGCGGACGAGATCCCCACGCCCACGGGCTTCTCGCCCGCGCGCTCGATGGCGGCCCTCACCTGGGCGAGAACCGTCGCGAGGACGTGATCGCCGCCCTCCATGGCCTCGGTGGGAACCTTCTCGACCTTCTCGATGACGGGGCTCTCCCCTCCCAGGGTGACGAGCCCGCACGCGATCTTGGTGCCGCCGATGTCGACGGCGACGATGGTCTGGCTCATGGGTGCCTCCTAGAGAAGACCGTTGTCCACGAGGACCTTCCTGATGGCCTCGACGTTGTCGCCGTCGAGGGCCT
The DNA here is from genome assembly GCF_052599055.1 of Thermophilibacter sp. ZX-H3. Lineage (NCBI taxonomy): Bacteria > Bacillati > Actinomycetota > Coriobacteriia > Coriobacteriales > Atopobiaceae > Thermophilibacter > Thermophilibacter sp. ZX-H3. Next base: position 9,747 of record NZ_JBQXES010000001.1, read on the forward strand.
TGACCGGGCGCGGCATGGTGTTGGAGTCAAAGACGCCAAGGAGCCAGAGCGCGGTCTTGAAGGCACCCACGCCGCCGGCATAGCCCTGCACGCCGGAGGTGACGTCGAAGATGTGGGAGATCTCGTTCAGGCGGTCCTGCTCGGCCTTGACCGTGGCCCAGTCACCGGCCTGCGCAGCCTTCCACATGCGGACGTAGCCCTCGGGCTCGACGTTGGCGAGGCCGGGGACGGAGCCGTCGGCGCCGGAGAGGTACGCGCCGTCGACCACGATCTCGTGACCGGTGAGCAAGGACAGCGGGTGACCGGCCTTCTCGTTCTCCTGGCAGAGGTAGCGGAAGGAGATGTCGTCGCCGGAGGAGTCCTTGACGCCGGCGAGCACGCCCTCGCGGCCGAGCTTGACGAGCAGCGGCCACGGGAGCTTGGTGTGGACGCACACGGGGATGTCGTAGGCGAAGATCGGGAGGTCGAGCTCTTCGTGGAGGATGCGGAAGTGCTCCTCGACCTCGGTCATGCCGCCGAGGGCGTAGAACGGGGCGGTGGCCACGAGGGCGTCCGCGCCGAGCTCCTGGGCGACCTTGCCGTGCTCGATGACGCGCTCGGTCTCGGTGTCGATGATGCCCACAAGGACGGGCACGCGGTGGTCGACGATGCGGACGGCCTCGGAGATGATCTGGCGGCGGCGCTCGTCGGTGGAGAAGACGACCTCGCCGGAGGAGCCGAGGAAGAAGAGGCCGTCGACGCCGGCGTCGATCATGCGGTTGATGAGGCGCTCGAAGGAGGGGACGTCGAGCTCGTGGTCGGGGGTGTCGGGGACGACGACGGGGGGGACGACGCCCGTGATCTTAAGGTCTGCCATGCTGGTCCTTTCTTGTGTGGGGCGGGACGCTCCGCCTCGTGCGGGACAGGGCACTCAGATGCTAGGGCACAAGCGGCGAGAAGGACGTGCCGCTCGCCGATTCGCAAAGCGGGCGCGCCCGGAGGCGCGCCCGCCGCAGGGCCTTGGGGCCTACTTGCCCAGGTTGGGGTGAAGCAGCGACGGGGCCGCGCCGAGGAGCGTCTTGGTGTAGGCGTCGTGCGGGTCCTCGAAGATCTGCCGCGCCGGGCCCTCCTCCATGATCTGGCCGTGGTTCATGACAACGATGCGGTCGGAGATGTAGCGCTCCGTCTGGATGTCGTGGCTGATGAAGACCATGGCCAGGCCGAGCTCCTTCTTGAGGTCCGTGAGCAGGTTCAGAATCTGCGCGCGGACGGAGACGTCGAGGGCCGACGTGGGCTCGTCGGCGATGATGACGTCCGGCTGGAGGGAGAGGGCTCGGGCGATGGCGACGCGCTGGCGCTGGCCGCCGGAGAGCTGGCCCGGGAGGGCGTACATCGCGGAGGACGGCAGGCCGACGATGCCCAGCAGCTCGTTGATGCGCGCCTCGCGCTCGTCGTCGGAGCCGACCTTGTGGACGATCAGCGGGTCCAGCAGCTGGTCGTGGACGGACATGCGCGGGTTCAGCGCGGTGGCCGGGTTCTGGAAGACGACGGAGACCACGCGGCCGATCTTCTTGCGGAGCTCCGCGGTGCGCTTGGTGACGTCCTCGCCCTTGAAGTAGACGTGGCCGTCCGTGGGCGACTGCAGGCCGCACATGACGTTGGCGGTCGTGGACTTGCCGCAGCCGGACTCGCCGACGATGCCGATCGTCTCACCCGGCATGAGCTTGAGCGTGAGGCCGTTCACGGCATGCACGAGGTTGGGGTGGAAGAGCGAGCCCGTGCGGGACTTGAACGTGACCGAGATGTTGTCCAGGAAGATGATGGGGGTCTGCCCAGAGGTCTTCTCCGCCATCTACCTCACCTCCAGTCGAGAGACGAGACCGTTCTTCGCGAGCTCCTCGTCCGGGATCTCCGATACGAGGTGATGGTCGGCGCCGGGAACGGGCTTGAGGATGGGATGGACGTCGAGGCCGACCGTGGGGTGGCTCGAGCGCGGGGCGAAGCGGTCGCCCTTGGGGAAGTCCGCGGGGCTCGGGACGGAGCCGGGCACCTGGTGCAGGCGGCTGCCGTCGTGCGCCTCGATGGAGAGGACGGCGCCGAGCAGGCCCTGCGTGTACTCGTGGATCGGGTTGGTGAGCAGCTCCTTGGTGGGGGCGGACTCGATGACCTGGCCGGCGTACATGACCGTGATCTCGGAGGCGACCTCGGCCACGAGCGCCAGGTCGTGGGACACGAAGATCATGGCGAAGCCGAGCTGCTTCTGGAGGTCGTTCAGCAGCTTGATGACCTGCTTCTGGACCGTGACGTCGAGGGCCGTGGTGGGCTCGTCGCAGATGACGAGCGACGGGTTCCTCGTGAGCGCCATGGCGATGATGACGCGCTGGCACTGGCCGCCGGAGAGCTCGTGCGGGTAGCTCTCGAGCGTGCGCTTGGGGTCGAGGCCGACGAGCTCGAGGAGCTCCTCGGCGCTGCGGGTGCCGCCGCGGCTCGTGAGCTGCTTCATCTGCGCGGAGATGAGCATCGAGGGGTTGAGCGAGGACAGCGAGTCCTGGTAGACCATCGCGAGCTCGTGGCCCAGCAGCTTGCGGTGCTCCTCCTTGGTGAGCTTGAGCAGGTCCTGGCCCTTGTAGAGGATCTGGCCCTGGATGCGGGCGCTGTCGGGCAGGAGGTTCATGATGGTCTTGGTGGTGATGGACTTGCCGCAGCCGGACTCGCCGACGAGGGCCATGCACTGGCCCGGGCGCACGTCGAAGGAGACGTTGTCCACCACGTGGACGTCGCCGTGGCGCGGGAACCCGATCGAGAGGTTCTTGACCTGGAGGATCGGCTCCACGGAGTAGTCGGGCACGCGGCGGTCGGTGCGGGCGAGCTCCACCGCGCGCAGGGCACCGAGACGGCGGGCGAGGGAGTCGGCCTGCTCCTTGTAGGCGCGGACCGGGTCGGCGACGAGGAGGTCGGCCTCGCGGCGGCTCTCGGCGTTCTCGTTGCTCACGGGGGCGGACGGGGCGGCGGCCATGGCGTCGGTCAGGCCCTCGGAGAGGATGTTGAGGGCGAGGCACGTGACCATGATCGCGATGCCCGGGAAGAGCGCCTGCCACCAGCGGCCGAGAAGGACGCCGTCGCGCGCGGAGGACAGGATGTTGCCCCACGTGGGCGTGGGCTCGGCGATGCCGGCGCCGATGAAGGTGAGCGACGCCTCGAAGATGATGGCGTCGGCGACGAGCGTGACCGTGAAGACCATGATCGGCGCGATGCAGTTGCGCAGGACGTGCCTCATGAGGATCCACGGGGCGCGGGCGCCGGAGACGATGACCGCGCGGACGTAGTCCTCGCCGTACTCGGACACCACGTTGGCGCGGACGATGCGCGCGATCTGCGGCGTGTACATGAAGCCGATGGAGAAGATGATGGCCGGCACGGAGTTGCCGAGGATGAGGACCAGGATGGCGGCGAGGGCGATGCCCGGGATGGACATGATGACGTCCAGCACGCGCATGATGACCTCGGAGACGGCCTTGCGGGCGACGGCCGCGACGGCGCCGATGATCGAGCCGAGCACGAGCGCGAAGAGCGTGGCGCCAAAGCCGATCACGAGCGAATACTGACCGCCGTAGAGCATGCGGGAGAGAATGTCGCGACCGGCGTTGTCGGTGCCGAACACGTACTCGGCCGAGGGCGGCTGGTAGGCCGTCGTGATCTCGAGCGGGTCGTGCGGGGCGATGACGGGCGCCAGGATGGCGGAGAGCGCCACCAGGACGAGAAGGACGAGCGAGATCTTGCTGGAGATGCTCATCTTCTTGAGGCCGCCGAGCTTGAGCCCCTTGGCCGCGGCCTTCTCGAGCTGGGCGGTCTTGTTTTCCCTAATCTTAGTCATGGGGCCTACACCGTCCTAATGCGCGGGTTGATCAGCAGGTAGAGCATGTCAACCACGATGTTGATGATGACGAAGGCCAGAGCCACGACCACGACGACGCCCTGGACGAGCATGATCTCGCCGCCCGTGATGCCCTGCTGGATGAGCGTGCCCATGCCGGGGAGCGCGAAGATGACCTCGATGACGACCGCGCCGCCCATGAGGTAGCCGATCTTGAGGCCAAGCGTGGTGACGGGCGTGATGAGGGCGTTGCGCAGGACGTTCTTGGCGATGACGACGTTCTCGGGGATGCCGCTGCCGCGGGCCGTCTGCACGTAGTCCTTGTCGAGCTCCTCGACCATGGCGGTGCGCACGATGCGCGTCATCTGGCCGATGACCGGGAAGGCCAGGGCGATGGCGGGCATGAGCATGCGGCCGAAGTAGCCGCCGGGGTTGGCGAAAAGGTTGGGCAGGGCGCCGGCGGACGGGAAGACGCGCGTGAGCCCGCCCAGGGTGACGGCGAGGATGAGCAGGACCGCCAGCCAGAACGACGGTGTGGCGATGCCTGCGATGGATATCACTCGAATCACCTGGTCAGGCCACTTGTCCCGGTAGAGCGCCGATATGACGCCGAGGGTGAACGAGAAGATCGCGGCCAGAAGCAGGCCGAAGAACGTGAGCTGCATCGTGATCGGGAGCGCGGAGGCGATGGCGGTCGCGACGGGCGTCTGGCGGCTGCCGTAGGTGCCCAGGTCGCCCTGGAAGAGCCCGCCGATGTAGTCGACGTAGCGGACCGGCCACGGGTCGTTCATGCCGTGCTCGTCCATGTACTCCTCGACCGCCTCCGGGGACGCGCCCTCGCCGAGGACGGTGCGCGCCGGGATTGACGGGTCGGTGAAGGACATGAGGAAGAACACGAGCAGGGTGACGCCCAGGGCCATGATCGGCAGCGCGATGAGGCGCCGGCCGACGAGGCGCAGGAGGTTGTTCATACCCTCTCCTCTCTCTATGCCTTTCGTTAAAGAGAGGGGCCCGAGCGAACCTAGGCCCGGGCCCCTCGAACGTCCTTTGTGCCTCCCCAGCCTTTCAGTGGGGAACGGGGGCGTTTCTCAAGGCTACGCGGTGACCGTCTTGCAGCCGATGAAGTTCATGCCCGTGGTGCCGATGCCCTCGAAGCCCTCGATGGCGGTGCCCATGGGGTTGGCGGCGGCGTCGGCCCAGGAGGCGGTCACGGTCTGGACGTGGATGAGCGGGTACAGGACCGCGTTCTCGGCGATGATGTCGTAGACCTGCTTCCAGGTGGCCTGCTGCTCGTCGCCGGACTGGCCGAGGGCGGTGGTCATGAGCTCGCGGATCTGCGCGAACTCTGCGGAGCCGCCCCAGCCGGTGCGGGTCTGCTGCCAGACGTTGTCGCCGTACCACCAGTTGAGGAGCAGGTCGGGGTCGGCGCCCCAGCAGGACGGGTCGCCCGGGGCGATCAGGATGTCGAAGTCGTCCGAGCCGCCGTCGATGGCCGCGTAGGTGGCAGCGGAGGTCTCCTCGGCGATCGTGCAGTTGAAGCCGAGGGCGTCGAGGTCCTGCTTGGCCTGGGTGGCCATGCCGGAGGCCTGGGTGTTGTCCGTGCAGCGGATCTTGAGGTCGCCCGGGGTCACGCCGGCCTCGGTGAGCAGGCTCTTGGCCTTATCCTGGTCGTAGGTGTAGACCGTCGCGGCCTCCTGGTAGTTGGGGAAGTCCTGCGGGATGTAGGACGAGGCGGAGGCGGCAAGGCCGCTGAAGATGTTGGAAATCATCTGGTCGGTGTTAATGGCGTACATGACGGCCTGGCGGGCGACCTTGTTGTCCCACGGCGCCTTGGCGGTGTTGAACATGATGAAGCGGGTGCCGAAGCCCTGGACCTTGTCGACCTTGCAGCCGGCGGACTCGATCATCTCGATGGCGTCGGCGGTGACGGACTCCATGACGAGCGTGGTGCCCTGCTGCTGGGCGGTCATGCGCGCGGTGGCGTCGACGAGGATGTCATAGTGCAGGCCCGCGTCCTCGGCCGGGAAGGACCCGTTGTAGTTGGGGTTGGGAACGAGGTCGACGGCGTTGTCGGTGATGGAGCTGTACATCCAGGGGCCGGAGCCGACGGGCTGGTTGGAGAGCTCGTCGTCGGTCGTGCCCGCCGGGAAGACGCGGACGAGCGCCAGGCGCTCCTTGAGGAGCGAGAAGTTGGCGACGGCCGTGGTGACGGTGATGGTGGTGTCGTCGGTGGCCTCGAGCGCGTCGATCGGGGCGAGGAACGCCGAGTAGGTGGCGTCGGCCTTGGTGCGGTCGAAGGACTCGACGATGTCGGCGGTGGTCACGGGGTTGCCGTTGGAGAACGCGGCGCCCTCGCGCACGGTGATGGTGAAGTGGGTCTCGTCGACCTGCTCCGGGTCGCCGGTGGCGAGCTCGGGGAAGGTGGAGTAGTCGTGCGGGTCGGTGCCGTAGAGGCCCTCGAGGACGTGCCAGTTGGAGCCGAGGCAGAAGGCCGAGGAGGTCTTCGTCGGGTTGTACTCGGAGGGGGCGTACGCGGAGCCGGCGGTGATGGTGCCGCCGCCCGAGGTGGTCTCGCCGCCGGTCTCGCCGCCGGTGGTGTCCCCGCCACCGCCGCAGGCCGCCAGGCCCAGAGCGCCGGCCGCGGCCGCCCCACCGAGGAACGCGCGACGCGACACGGCGCTGTTCATGAGCTTCTTCATGTTCTCTCCCTTTCCTCCTGCGGCCGCCCCGTCTTGGGCAGCCGTCCCTTTGGTATTCAACACTACGAAATGCGGGCGCAATCTCCCCGTAGCAAACGGCCGACGGTGCGTTTTGGTACCCCAGACGGTAAGGTTCCCGTAGGCTTATTGTGTATTGGTATTCTGGTTGGACCCTATTTCGCTTCTGTTTTCTATGCGATAAGAACCAATCAACTTCGAACAAATAGCTGTTGAATCGGCGATTTCGAACTGATTCATGAATGACAGACAAAGGTTTTTCTCGTCAACTGGTATCACAATGTGGAACCACTTGTATCATGACGCGAAGCGGTATCGATTCCATATCCTATGCGCGCCACCGTGCGTTCCCGCCCCATCCCGGGCTCGCCCCCGGGCCGGACTTCGCCGCGGAGCGCTCAGTTCCGGAATTGAGTACCCACCCGCGCTCATTTCCGGAAATGAGCGTCAGCCGCGGGCGCGAGGGCCACGATTCCGCGAGCCGCAGCCCTTCTCGCCGCCTCGTCGGGCGCCGGGCGGCGCTCAGATGCGGAACTGAGTGGGGCTCCGCGCTCAGTTCCGGAAATGAGTACCCACCCCCGCTCAGTTCCGGAAATGAGTGGGGAACGCACGCGAAAGGGTCGCGATCACGCTGGCCGTAGTCCTTCTCGCCACGTCGGCGCGCCCCGTGACGCGCTCAGATGCGGAACTGAGTGAGGCTCCCCGCTCAGATCCGGAATTGAGTACCCACCCGCGCTCAGTTCCGGAACTGAGCGTCAGCCGCGGGCGCATGGGCGGCGATTCCGCGGGCCGAGGTCCTTCTCGCCGCCTCGTCGGGCGCCGGGCGATGTCCGACGTGGCGCGGCACCCGGGTGCGGGGAGGCGTCGCGAGAAGGACCGTGCGGCAGGAGGGCTAGTCCTCGCCCGCCCCGAGACCCGCGGGCCCGTCCTTCTCGTCCCAGGCGCGCAGTGCCTGCCAGACGGCCGTGGCCACCTCGGCGGGGATGCCCGGGGTCGCGGCGAGCTCCTCGACTGTGGCCTCGCGCATCCTCCTGATCGAGCCGAAGCGGCGCATGAGCGCCCGCTTGCGCTTGGGGCCCACGCCGGGGACGTCGTCGATCACCGAGCGCGTCATGGCCTTGTCGCGCAGCTCGCGGTGGAAGGTGATGGCGAAGCGGTGGGACTCGTCGCGCACCTGCTTGATGAGGTAGAGCGAGGGCGACCCGGAGGGCAGCACAACGGGCGTCTCGTCCCAGGGGACGAAGATCTCCTCGTCGGACTTTGCGAGCCCGCAGACCGGGATGTCGAGCCCGAGCTCGGCGAGCTGCTCCATGGCGGCCGTGAGCTGGGGCTTGCCGCCGTCCACGACGAGCAGGTCGGGGCGGCTGCCAAAGCGCTCGTCCGCCATGCGCTCCGGGGAGTAGCGCCGCCCGAGGACCTCGGACATGGAGACGAAGTCGTTGGCCTCGGTGAGCGGGGTCTGGATCTTGAAGCGGCGATACTGGGACTTGTCCGGGCGGCCGTTGGTGAACACCACCATCGACGCCACGGTGAAGTGGCCGTGCAGCGTCGAGATGTCGAAGCACTCGATGCGCATCGGCGGCGCGTCGAGGGCGAGCGCGCTCTCGAGCTGCAGGAGCGCCTTGTTCGTGCGGTCGTCGGCATAGCCGGTGCGCACCATGTAGCGCATGAGGGCATGGCGCGCGTTGGCCGAGGCCATGTCGAGCAGGTGGCGCTTCTCGCCGCGCTGCGGTCGGCGCAGGCGCACGGAGTGCCCGCGCTTCTCGGCGAGCCAGCCCTCGATGAGCTCCGCGTCCTCGAGCTCCACGGGCAGGTCCACCTCGGCGGGCACGTCGGCCGTCTCGTCGTAGTAGCGCTTGAGGAAGCCGGAGACGAGCTCCTCCTCCCCCGTGTCGAGGCCCTTGTCGAGCACGAACTCGACGGAGCGGACGGTGCGGCCCTCGCGCACGGCGAAGACGCACGCGCAGCTGATGGTCTCCTCGCGGTAGAAGCCGATGAGGTCCGCGCTCACGCTGGACGAGAAGACCACCTGCTGGCGGTCGTCGAGCGCGTCGAGCCCGTCGAGGCGCGCCTTGAGGCGGCCGGCGCGCTCGAAGTCGAGGTCCGCTGCGGCCTCGCGCATCTGCTCGGTGAGCTCCCCCACCACCTGCGAGCGGTTGCCGCGCAGGAAGTTCTCCACCTGGCGCACGTGGCGGGCGTACTCCACGGTGTCGATCATGCCGGCGCAGACGCCGGGGCCGCGCCCCACGTGGTAGTCGAAGCAGGGGCGGCACCGCTCGGCGAGCATGAGGTTGGCGACCGAGGCCTGCTCGGGGCTCTTCTCGAGCAGGCGGCGGGCGCGCTTCCACTCGACGCAGGTGGCCATGCAGATGGGGATCACCTTGCGCAGGGTGTCGATGGTCTCGCGGGCGGCCCGCGCGTCGGTGTAGGGGCCGAAGTAGCGCGTGCCCTTGCGGTGCTTCTCGCGCGTGTACTTGATGGCCGGGAAGACGTCGGACTCCGTTATCGCGATGTAGGGGTAGGACTTGTCGTCCTTGAAGTCCACGTTGAAGTAGGGATGGTACTGCGCGATGAGGTTGCGCTCGAGCACGAGCGCCTCGTGCTCGGAGCCCACCACGACGTAGTCGAAGGACCTGACGACCTGCATCATGAGCGGGATCTTCTCGCGGTCGTCCTGCAGCGTCACGTACTGCCGCATGCGGGCGCGCAGGTTCTTGGCCTTGCCCACGTAGACGACCTCGCCCTTGCCATCCTTCCAGAGGTAGCAGCCGGGGTCCGTGGGGACCCGGGCGACCTGCTCGGCGAGCGTGGGCTCGCCCACGGCTACTCCCGCCCGCCGCGCAGGCGGTCGCGCACGTCGCGCACGCCCACGAGCGTGCGGTAGAACGCCCTCTTGAGCGGCAGGTCGCGGTCGGGGGCCACGGGGCGCACGCCGTCCTTGGCGAACTTGGTCTTGAACTCGTTGAGGCCCATGATCGAGGGGGAGAACTCGCTGCCGATGCCCATCAGGTCGTACTCCGCAAGGCCGCGCGAGCCCAGCTCGCAGCACTCGAAGTACACGAGCTTGTCGGTCACGTGCAGGCGCATGGTGTCGCTGCGCGAGGCGCCGTAGTAGCGGGTGGCGCGGTTGCCGGAGATGGTCACGATGGACCACGTGACCACGCGGCCCTCGTGGCGCCCGGCGAAGACGCGGCAGTGCTCGGGCCCGAGGATGCGGATCATGTCCTCGTAGTCGGAGATGGCGGCCGGCGTGAAGCCGTCGCGCTCGCCGGTCTCGCGCATGACGTCGTAGTACTCCTCGAAGGAGGCGAGCGCGAGCTCGGTCTCGTCCGCGCAGGTCGCGGGGCTCTCGCGCAGGGCCTTGCGGACGTCGCGGCGGCCGCGCGGCTTCATGCGGGAGAGGATGGCCTCGTCGCCGCCGGTGAGGTCGATGACCACCGTGGTGTCGTAGGGCACCGTGGAGAGGCAGGGGCTCGTCTCGGGCAGCTCGTGCGCCACGGCGAGGCGGGCGAAGACCTGCTTCTTGTCCCGCGCGCGGACGAAGTCGGCGAGGGCGGCGAGGGCGGCGGACTCCTGCTCGGCCGAGGGCGCCTCCGCCCAGACCGGGGCGTGGTGGCCGCGCAGGTAACGATAGCCGTGGGTCTCGTACTGCTGGAAGGAGGCCACGGCGAGCGTGCGGCCGCCCTCCTCGAGCGCGACGCAGCCCCAGTGGGAGCGGCCGGGGATCGTGGACTCGTAGTCCTGCCAGACGCCGAGCTGCTCGACCGGCGGATTGGGGTCGACCTCCGTCAGTGCCCGCTCGTACTCCTCGCGCGTAAGCTCTCTCACCTGCATCTGGCGACGCTCCGTTCTCCGGTCCGGTTACTCCCCATCATCCTAACCCAGCCTCCGCGGTCGGGCGGGCCCGGAGGCGCGACTCCGCGAAACCCCCAGCGGCGGGGTCGTCGTGCCACCGGCGTCGGGCTTGTGCCACTGGCGTCAGGTTCGTTTGGCACGCGGGCCGCGCGTGCCAAACGAACCTGACGCCAGTGGCACAAGCCCGACGCCGGTGGCACGGCTAGCGGCGCCTGCCGAGGTAGCGGTCGAACTTCTCGTACTGGCGCGCGGAGCGCAGGTGCGCCCAGAACCGGTGGGCGATCGTGTCGGGGGCGTAGTCGAAGGGCGACGCGGCCCTCCCCTCGCGGATGAGGCCGAGGGCGCGCTCGCGCAGGGCGTCGTCGGCGACGAAGTCGCGGACCACGCGCGCGGGCACGAGGGTGTAGAGCGCGTCGCGGTAGGCCTCCTCGTAGGGCAGCTCACGTCCGAGCACGTAGTCCTCCACGATGAGGCGCGCGAAGTTCACCCCGCCGAGCGCCATGTACCAGGTGTTGGCGCCGGGACGCACGTTCACCTCGAAGAACTTGTAGGTGCCGTCGCGCTCGTCGTACTTCGCGTCGAAGTTGGCGAAGCCCCGGTAGCCCACGCGCTCGCAGAAGCGGCGCGCGTCCTCGACGAGCTGGTCGCAGCGCTCGAGCAGGATGCACACGGGGTTACCGATGCGGGCCGGCGAGTGGTCCTGGAGCACGACGCGCCCGCCCGAGACCGCGACCAGGCGGCCCGAGGCGTCGGAGTAGGTGGTGAGCGAGCGGATGGCGTCGTCCTCGCCGGGGACGAAGTCCTGCACCACGAGCTCGCGGTCGTAGCCGGCGTCGTGGAGCAGGCCGAAGACGCGCGCGAGGCCGGCGGGGTCGTGCACCTCGTAGACCTTCTCCTTGCCCGGGAAGTCCATGAGGTCGTAGCGGGCCGAGTTGGAGGGCTTGGCCACGAGCGGGTATGGGAGCCCCGCCGGGTCGAGCGGCAGCTCGGGGAGCGCGCAGTCGAACGACCAGGTCTTGGGGTACGCCATGCCGAGCTCCTCGCAGAGCTCGTAGAAGCGGCCCTTCTGCGTGATGTCGTCGAGCAGGGCGAAGTCGTTGTACGGCACGACGAACCACTGCTCGAGCTCCTCCTTGTGGCGCGAGATGATCCGCACGTGCCAGTCGGCGCTGCCGAGCAGCAGGGCGACTTTCCCCTCGCCCGCGAGGCGCGCGCCGAGCTCGCGCAGGAGCGCCACGATGGCGTCCTCGCCCTCGGACATGGCGGGCTCGACGTGGTAGTCGACGAAGCGGCTCGAGGAGGTCACCTTGACGTCCACGCCGGAGTAGACCGTCGTTGTGACGCCGTAGGCCTCGTGGAAGCAGCGCGCGTACGAGTACGCGAGGACGTCCCCGCCGAGAACGATGGGCGTGAGGCGGCCTGCGAGCTCCCCCCCGGTGATGCGATCCATGTCAGAACCTCCTGGCTGTGGTGGCGAGAAGAACGTGCGACTGAACGTGTGGCTCGCCGGCTTGACGGTTTTCGCGCACAATCCGACATGCGCGATTATTTTACCTGGCCACATACATTGTGGTACCGGATTCTGCGCGTTATTCGGCGCCTCCCGCGAGCGCGGCGCGGACGGCGTCGGCGGCCCGGCGGGCGCCAGCGGCGCCCACGTCGGCAGGAAGGGCGGCACAGGTGGCGACGAGCCGCTCGTGGACCGGCAGGCCGGAGCGGTCGGACGGCACGCGGAACGCCGCGGCGTCGAGGACGCCCGGGCCGAGCTCGGGGCGATACCACGCCTCGGCGAAGAGCCCGGCGGCGCAGACCCCCGCGATGACGCGGTCCGCCGCGCGCGTGTCCGGCGCGAGGACCGGGTAGCGCAGGAGCGGCTGGGAGGGCCCCTCGAGGGCGGCGGGGAGCGTGTCTGCGCCGTCGACGCCGCCGAGCGCCGCGCGGTACGCCTCGACCGTCTCTCGCCGCAGGGCCTCGGCCTCGTCGAGGCCGTCGAGCGCGGCGAGGGCGCGCTCGCACACCCACGCGGAGGCGCGGACGGGGCCGCGCGCGGCGGCGCCTAGGCGCTCCTGCTCGCTCACGGCCGGCTCCATCGCGCCGGAGGAGACGAGCGCGCGGCGCAGGGATGCGGAGACGCCCGCGGGCAGGTGCGCGAGGACGCGGTTCTCGGTGCGGTAGCGCCGGGCGAGGGCGTCCAGGCGCGCGGGCGGCTCCGACAGCGCGGCGAGGGCGTCGCGGACGGCGCGGACGAGCCCGGAGAGCGGGCTCGCGGGGTTCACCCACACGGCGCCGCCGAAGTGCGTGGGCAGGATCTTCTCGACGCCGAACGAGTGGACCGAGACGTCCGCGACGGGCTCGCCCGACGCGTCTCTCGCCATGCGGCAGACGCAGTGGGCGCTGTCCTCGACCACGAGCGCCCCCGCGGCGTGGGCGCGACGGGCGAGCTCCTCGGACTCGGCGTCGTCGACGATGCCGTAGGTGTGCTGGAGCATCACGGCGCGCGTGCCGGCGGGCGGGTCGAGCCGCTCCGGGTCGAGCGAGGCCGTGCGGGCGGAGACGTCTCGGTAGACGGGCGCGAGCCCGGCGGCCACGATGGGGACGACGGCCGTGAGGCAGGTGAAGAGCTGCGTCACGACCACGCCCTCCCCCGTCGCGGGACGCAGCGCCGACAGGGCGGCCTGCATGCCGTAGCGGGCCTTGAAGACGCAGAACCAGTCCTCGGGCATCGTGCCGGTGCGCTCCGCGAGCGCGCGGGCGAGGGCCTCCTCTGCGGGGGTGCGGGCCATGGGGGCTCCTTTCGGAACGGGTCGGGCTAGGCGGCGCGCCGACGCGCGAGGCGCAAGAGCATGCCGGTCACGAACGACGCCTCGGGCAGACGCAGGGCCGCCGCGAGGCCGAAGGTCACCACGAGGGCGGGGACGCCGCCGGCGACCGCGTAGGCGAGCGCCTGGGCCATCCCGGAGCCGAGCGGGCCCGCGAGCGCCTGCAGGCCGAGGAGGATGGCGCCTCCCACGACGGCGCCCGCCGCGCCGAGGGCAAAGGCGCGCAGGAAGGCGACGACCATGTCGCGCATCCCGATGCGGCCGAGTTCGCGACGCAGGAAGAGCAGGATGACGAAGTCGATGGAGACGAAGAAGAACGTGGAGCTGAAGCCCACGAAGTTGAGGCCGAAGACGGGCGTGAGCCAGAGGCAGAGCACGATCTGGATCGTGCCCGCGATGCACTCCGCCACCGCGAAGAGGATCATGCGGCGCAGGGCGGAGCAGGCCTTCTGGAGATAGGTGGCGAGGCCGTAGCCCGGAAGCGAGACGGAGAGCCACGCTATGTACGCCGCGAGGTCGCCCACGGCCTGGGCGTCCATGTTGCCGCCCCCGAGCAGCCGCGCGAGGCACGGCGAGAAGACCACGAGGTACATGGCGAAGGGGACGAGCATGAAGAGGATCTTGCCCGTGCCGCCGGCGAGGCCGCGCACGAAGCTCGGCAGGTCGTCTCGGGCGACCGAGGTGGAGAGCTCGGTGAACATGGCGGTGGTGATGGGGATGGCGAAGACGGAGTACGGCAGCATGTACCACATGCGCGCATAGTAGGCGATGGAGGCGCCGCTCGCCGTCGCGGAGAGGGCGCAGTTCGTCTGGATCGAGGTGGTGGCGAAGGAGACGAGCGTCACGATGAGCGTGGGCGCGCCGATGGAGACGGTCTCGCGCAGGCACGGGTCGTGCAGGTCGATCCTCAGGCGCAGGCGCACGCCGTGGCGCAGGAGCGCCGGCACCTGCATGAGGACCTGCGAGAGCACGCCGAGCGGGCTGCCCACGGCGAGCGTGAGCAGGGCGAGCTGGGGGTTCTTGTCCGCGAGCAGGCCATAGGCGAGGAAGGACGCCGTGGTCACCACGTTGTTGGCGATGGGCGCGGCGGTGCTCCAGAGGTAGTCGCGCTCGGCGTTGAGCACGCCCGAGATGATGGACGAGAGGGCGTAGAGCACGATGGAGATGGCGAAGAACCGGAAGAAGTAGACCGAGAGGCCGGCGTCGAACTCCTCGCTCGCGCTGAACGACTGCGTCCAGATGACCTGCTCGGCAAAGGCGAAGGCGGCCACCGCGAGGACGCCCATGAGCAGGACGACGAGCGAGAGGAGGTTGGAGGCGTAGGCCGTGGCCCCCTCGCGGCCGGCGCGCTTCTTCGCCGAGACGTAGACCGGAAGGAACGCCGTCACGAGCATGCCGCCCATCACGAGCTCGTAGAGCTGGTTCGGGAGGTTGTTGGCCACGGTGAACGCGCTCGCCGTCATGGTGGCGCCAAGGCCGATCGCCTGGGCCCAGGTGCGCATGAAGCCCGTGATGCGGCTGATGATGACGAGGCCGCTCATCATCGCGGCGGAGCGGCCGACGGCTTCCTCGCTCGCGACGTCGTCCTCCCCGTCACGGGCGGGCTCCGCGCGCAGGGCGCCCGTGACCTCCGCCTCGTCCTCCTCGAAAGAGGTCACGGGCCCGGGCTCGGCGGCGGGGCGAGCCGCGTGGCGGCCGCGCGGGGCGAGGGAGGCCGCCTCGCCCCGCGCGGCATGGGACGGGCGACCGGGCTCGGGCCTGGACGGGACGCGCCCGGCGCGGGCCGCCTCCACGTAGATCATCGTGTCGTCGGGCGAGGCCGGCCGCGGCGCCGCCGCGTGCCGGGGCCGGAGAGGACGCCCGGCAGCTCCGCCAGGCGAGAAGTGCGCGCCGCGCGCGGGGGTGTCGGTTGTCTCGTGCTCCATGTGACCGTCCTTCTCGGCACCCGCGCTGCCGGGTGCCCCATACGTACGGCCCCGAGGCTTCGAAGGCGCCTCGGGGCCGAGTCTCTCCCGCACGTGCTCTCCGGGCAGGTGGCTCGCTAGACGATGGAGCCGCCGCCCATGAAGCCGTTGACGAAGTACATGCTGCGCACCTGGACGCCGCCGCCCGGGACGGAGTCGATCACGCAGCCGTTGCCGACGTAGATGCCCACGTGGCCGGGCGCGCGCCCGCCGTAGCGGTAGAAGACGAGGTCGCCGTACTTAAGCGAGCCCGCGTTGGTGGTGTACGTGCCGCGCGAGACGACCTGCGAGTAGAGGGTCTCGGGGCTGTTGGAGTTGGTGGGCAGGCCGAGCGCGTAGTCCACGACGCCCGAGCAGGTGAAGTACGAGCTCGAGGGGCTGCCGGTCCAGACGTAGCCGCTCCAGCTGTAGCCGGAGCCGATGATGTTGTAGGCGCGGGCCACCATGGCGCTCGCGGAGCCGGTGGGCGCGGAGCTGCCGCCGCTGGAGGAGCCGCCGTTGCTGGAGCTGCCGCCGTTGGAGGAGGAGCCGCCGTTGTTGGACGACCCACCGTTGTCGGTGGAGCCTCCGTTGCTGGAGCCGCCGTTGCTGGTGGAGCCGCCGTCGTTGGCGGAGCCGCCCTCCTCGGAGCCACCCTGGGCCTGCTGCTCCTGCTCGGCGGCCGCGGCGGCCTCCTGCTCGGCGAGGCGCTGGGCCTCCTCGGCGGCCTGGCGGGCCTCCTCCTCGGCGGCCTTGCGCGCGGCCTCCTCCTCGGCGGCGATGGCCTGCTTGACCTCGTCGGAGAGCTGGTCGTAGTAGGCCTGGGCGTCCGCCGCCGCGGCGTTCACCTCGTCGGTCTTGGCCTGCTGGTCGGAGACGAGCTGCTCCTGCTGGGTCTTCTGCTCCTCCAGGCTGGAGCGGCTCTCCTCGAGCGAGGTGGTCAGCGTCTTGATCTGGTCGATGGCCTCCTGCTTCTGGTCCGCGATCGAGCTCGCGTAGTGGACGTTGGTGATGAGCTCGTTGAAGTCGGCGGAGTTGAGCAGCAGCGTGAGCAGGTCGGCCTCTCCACCCTTGTACTGCATGGCGATGAGGTTGCCGAGCTGCTTCTGCGTGTCGGCGAGCTGGACCTGCTGGTCGGCGATGTCGGTCTCGAGCTGATCGATCTGGGCGTTGGTCTCGTTGAGGTCGTTGGTGACGCTCACGAGGTCGTTGTTGGCCTGCTCGGCGGAGGAGTAGAGCGAGTGAAGCTGCGCCTCGGCCTGGTCGAGCTCGGACTGGAGCTCGGCGGACGTGGCGGCCAGGGCCGGCATCGGGGCGAGCCCGAGCCCAAGGGTCAGCACGATTGCGGAGGCGACGGACGCGCCGCGCGTGCGAAGTGACATAGGACGCTCCTTACGTGTTCTTTCCTTCATCATGGCCTGTGCGTCTGGGGACCATGCCTGTTCGTCATACTAGCAGTACCGCAGGCGAGTGGGAGCCATTCCACCTCGGCTCCACAGACATGAATCGGGAAAGGGGCGCCCCGCGCGCACGGCCTCAGCGGTGCCGCGCGTCGAGCTCGCCCGCGAGCTCCCCCACGCTGACGCCGTAGCGCTCGAGCGTGACGAGCAGGTGGTAGACGAGGTCCGCCGCCTCGTAGCGGATGTGGTCGTGGTCGCGGTCCTTGCAGGCCATGACGACCTCGGTGGCCTCCTCGGTCACCTTCTTGAGGAGGCTGTCCTCCTTGCCCTGCAGCAGGCGCGCCGTGTAGGAGGACTCCGGGGAGGCCTCGCGCCGCCCGTGGATGACGCGCGCGAGTCCCTCGATCGTCTCGCCGATGTTCCCATCGGTCACGTTGGCGGTTCTCTCCCCCATGGCCCCTCCTCGACTCGTGCCACTGGCGTCAGGTTCGTTTGGCATGCCACTGGCGTCAGGTTCGTTTGGCTCGCCTGGCCTGCCCGGCGCGCCCCTAGGCGAGCGCGCGATAGAAGCAGCTGCGGTGCCCCGTGTGGCACGCGGGGCCCGGCGAGTCCACCTCGACGAGCAGCGTGTCCGCGTCGCAGTCCACGAGCACGCGGCGCACCCTCTGCACGTTGCCGCTCGTGGCGCCCTTGTTCCAGAGCTCTTGCCTGCTGCGGCTCCAGAACCACGTGGTGCCGGTCTCCAGCGTGAGCCGCAGCGACTCCTCGCTCATCCACGCGACCATGAGCACCTCGCCGGTGCCCTCCTGCTGGACGACGGCGGGCACGAGGCCGCGCTCGTCGAAGCCAACGCCCGCGGCCCCGGGCGCGGCCACCTCGAGCGGCTCGCCCGCGTAGGTATAATCGACGGAAATCTCGGACACGACGCCTCCTCTCGCGTGCCCAGTGTAGCGCGCGGGGGCAAGGGAGCCGCCCCATGTGCGCAGCATGTAACAGTGACGTATTCGACGTCCTCGTGGTGGGCGCGGGCATCGCGGGCTGCGAGGCCGCGCTCGCGGCGGCCGCCTCGGGCGCACGCGTGGCGCTCGCCAGCGCCGGGCAGACGTTCTCCGGCTCGAGCTTCTTCCCCGGCACCTGGGGCCTCGGCCTCGTCGGCCCGGACGGCGAGAAGGACGAGGACGACCTCGTCGGGGCGATCCTCGAGGTGGGCAGGGGCGTGGCGCTGCCCGGGCTCGCGCGCGCCCTCGTGCGCGGCGTGCAACCGGCAATCGAGCGCCTCCAGGGGCGCGGCGTCGGGCTCCTCGAGGCGGACAACCCCGACGAGCGCGACTTCATCCCCTGCTTCGACCGCGCGCGCCGCAGCTGGCACGGGCTCGGCCGCGCGTCGTACCGAGCTGCGACCGAGACGGCGCTCGGGCGCGCCGGCGTCGTGACGCTCCCCCGCCACGAGCTCCTCGACCTCGCCGAGAAGGACGGTCGGGTCCACGGGGCGCTCCTCCGCGACGCGCGCGGCGAGGCGCGCGCCGTCGGGGCCGGAGCCGTCGTGCTGGCGACGGGCGGCTTCGGCGGGCTCTTCGCGCGCACGCTCACCATGCCCGACGTGCGGGGCACGGCCGCCGCCGTGGCCCTGCGCCATGGCGCCCGCCTCGTGAACGCGGAGTTCATCCAGATTATGCCGGGCCTCGTGGAGCCGGTGAGAGACGTCGTCTTCAACGAGCGGACCTTCCGCTACGCGCGCGTCGAGGGGCTCGACGCCGCGGACGCGGGGAGGCTGCTCGACTCGCGCGGCGGGCACGGGCCCTTCACGGCGAGCCTGCCGGACCGCGCGGTCGACCTCGCCCTCGCGGCCGCCGGCCCGCGCGGCGCGGCGGTGTCCTACGACCTCCCGGCGCGCCTCCCCGAGTTCATGCAGACGTACTTCTCGTGGTTCGAGGACGCGTTCGGCCGCCGCCCGGACGAGGGCCTGCGCATCGCCCCGTACGCGCACGCCTCGAACGGCGGCATCCTCGTCGACGAGCGCGGCGCGACCGGCGTGCCCGGGCTCTTCGCCTGCGGCGAGGCCACGGGCGGCATGCACGGAGCCGACCGCATCGGCGGCCTCTCGAGCGCCAACGGCCTCGTCTTCGGCCACGCCGCGGGGCGGGCCGCCGCGTCCTGGGCCGCGGGGCGGGCGCGAGAGGACGACGCGAGGGAGCCCCTCCCCCGCACCCCATCGGAACGCGGGGCAGAGGCCCTTCTCGCCCTGCGACGCGCCATGGACGAGCGCTGCCTTCTGGGGCGCACGGACGAGGGGCTCCGCGCGACGCTCCGTCTGCTCGACGAGCTTGACGAGAAGAACGGGCGGATCGGGTCCGCGCGCGTGGCGAACGCCGCCCTCTCCGCGCGCGCCCTCGTCACCGCCATGCTCGCTCGCGCGGAGAGCCGAGGCGCGCACTTCCGCGCGGACTTCCCCGAGGAGGACCCCGCCCAGGCGCGCCCGCTCGTGGTGCGGCTTGGCGCGGACGGGCGCCCCGTGGCGGAGCCGCTCCCTTACATCAGTCGGACCGTTCCCGACGGGAGATGAGCGCTGATCTCGAGCGTGCCGCCGAGGGCGGCGATATAGCGTCTCAGCGTATCGACCTTGAGCAGGTCAAGTCGGCCGTTCTCGATGTCCGAGATGCGCTTCTGGCTCACCCCCATGTCGCGGGAGAGCTCGGCCTGCGTGACGTCACGACTCTTGCGCGCCTGCATGAGGTTATACGTCTTGATCTTGTCCTGCGTCGCGCGCAGCGCCTCCTCCCTCAGCTCGTCGGGGATGCCGCGACCGGCAAGGTAATCGTCAAGGGAAAGCGCCATCATTTCTCACCCAGCCTCTTCAAGTGCTCAGCATAGAGCCAATCGGCTTCCGGAACGGCCCACTTGTACCACCCTCCCCACCGCCTCTGCTCCTCGCCTGCCGACTTGTCTCCCGCGAGCAGCATGATTGCCTGAGGCTGAGGATCGAAGGCAAAGAGAATCCGAATCTCGCTCCCTCCCGGCGATGCGGGCCGCAGCTCCTTCATGTTGGGAAATCTCGAGTGCTCAACGGTGTCGACAAGCGGCCTTCCCAGCGCCGGCCCCTTTTCGGAGAGCACCGAGAGGGCGGCCCAGACATAGGCGACGGTCCTGTCATCCTGATCGTCAAGCCACTTTCGTATGTGCCCCACGTCAATCTCCCACGCTTTCATGATATACCCTTTCTATTCTAAATTGGAAGGGCAGATTCAGTAGAACAAATGTACCATAATTCCCGTACAATTCAGTACATTTGTTCTATTTTTAGAGAGCATGGGTTATTCTAAATCCGCAGTCGAGAGGGCCGCACGCCCCCACGCCGCCGGCGCAAACATGGCCGACAGAACCATCGGGACGCACACGAGACGAGAAGAGCCGCCCGCTCGAGGGCGTTCTTCTCGCCACGTGCGCGCTTGGCAGACTGCGATGCGGCAAAGGGAGGCACGAGGGGGCTAGAAGTCCAGCCTCACGGGGATGCCCTGGCTGGCCATGTACTCCTTGACCTGGCGGATGCTGAAGGTGCCGAAGTGGAAGACGCTCGCGGCGAGCACGGCGTCGGCCTCGCCCTCGAGGATGCCCTCGGCGAAGTGCTCGAGCGTGCCCACGCCGCCCGACGCGATCACGGGGATGGGCACGGCGCGCGCCACCGCGCGGGTGAGCGCGAGGTCGAAGCCGTCCTTGGTGCCGTCGCGGTCCATGCTCGTGAGCAGGATCTCGCCCGCGCCGCGCCGCGCCGCCTCCTCGGCCCACGCCACGGCGTCGATGCCCGTGGCGACGCGCCCGCCCGCGAGGTAGACCTCCCAGCGGTCCTCGCGGCCCACGCGCTTGGCGTCGATCGCGCAGATCACGGCCTGGCTGCCGAAGGCCGTGGCCGCCGCGGTGATGAGCGCGGGGTCCTTGACGGCGGCGGAGTTGAGCGAGACCTTGTCGGCGCCGGCGGCGATCATCTCGCGGCAGGACGCCACGTCGCGAAATCCCCCGCCCACGGTGTAGGGGATCCGCAGCTCGGCCGAGGCGCGGCTCGCGAGGCCGATCTTGGTGGCGCGGTCGTCCGAGGTGGCCGTGATGTCCAGGAAGACGACCTCGTCGGCGCCCTCCTTGTCGTAGCGCCGGGCAAGCTCCACCGGGTCGCCCGCGTCGCGCAGGTCAACGAAGTTGACGCCCTTCACCACGCGCCCCTCGCACACGTCAAGGCAGGGAATGACTCTCTTGGTCAGCACGGCTTCCCTCCAGTCCGGCGCCCCGCGGCCCCTCTCGCGGGGCTCGGCGCTCGCTTCGCTCGCTCACTTCGTGACTCGCCCCGCGAGAGGGGCCGGCGAGCCCCCAATCGCTGAAGGACGCCTCGGTCACACTGCCACTGTAAGGGAACCAGAAGTCGCATGCGCCTTCTGCCCCGAGGATGTTACATGGGGTCAGCGCCGGCGGCCCCAGGCCCTGAGGGCGAGGCCCACGGGCCCGGGCTGGAAGCGTCGGCCGACGTCCGCCAGGCGCGCCGGGATGTCGATGTGCTGGGGACACCTGCGCGCGCAGGCGCCGCAGCTCACGCAGTTGCTCACGAGCCTGGGCTCGCTCGTGCGAATCGCGCTCGCGGTGAAGTACTGGGAGAGCCCCGTGAGCCAGCCGTGCGCGTAGCTCGCGTTGTAGGCCGAGAAGCACCCCGGGATGTTGATGCCCCGCGGGCACGGCATGCAGTAGTTGCACCCGGTGCAGGGCACGCGGTTCGAGCGCTCGAACTCGGCCACCACGCGGGCGACGACCTCGTGCTGCGCGGCCGTCATCGCGCCCGGCAGGGCCCGCTCGGCGACGTCTGCGTTCTCGTCCACCTGGCCGGGCGACGCCATGCCGGAGAGGAGCATCGTCACCTCGGGGTGGTCCCACACCCACGAGAGCCCCCAGGCGGCGGGCGAGCCGAGCCCGGGCTCGGGGGCGGCGTCGAGGATGCGGCGGGCACGCGGGGGCAGCCTGTCCGCGAGCCGGCCTCCCAGCAGGGGCTCCATCACGAAGACCGCAAGGCCGCGGCCGGCCGCGGCGCGGAGCCCCGCGGTGCCCGCCTGGTACCGCTCGCCCGCGTAGTTGTACTGGATCTGGCAGAAGTCCCAGTCGTACGCGTCGAGAAGGACGGGGAAGTCGCCGGAGCTGCCGTGATAGGAGAAGCCGACCTGGCGGATGCGCCCCGCGGCTCGCTGGCGGGCGAGCCAGCCCTCGGCCCCCGCGGCGCGCAGGCGCTCCCACTGGGAGGGGCTCGTGACGTTGTGGATGAGGTAGTAGTCCACGCGGTCCGTGCGCAGGCGCCTGAGCTGCTCCTCGAAGATGCGGTCGAGGTCGGCCGCGCCGCGGACGGAGCCGTGCGGGAGCTTGGTCGCCAGAAGGACCCGGTCGCGCAGCCCCATCCCCTCGAGCGCGGCGCCCACGCAGGCCTCGTTGCCCGGGTAGAGGTAGGCCGTGTCCAGGTAGTTGACGCCGCGCTCGACGGCGCGCGCGACGATGGCGCGGGCCTGGCGGGGGTCCGGGCGCCCCGGCGGCCCGGGGAAGCGCATGCAGCCGAGGCCGAGGGCCGAGATGCGGTCGCCGTTTCTCGGGTTCACGCGGTACTGCACGTCCTTCTCCCCTCCCCCGGCGAGCCGTCGGATCCGGCCCCGGGCCCTCACATCAAATCTGTCCGCACGATTTTGGCAGTTTTGCCCTCGGAGGCCCCTCAAACGGCCAAAAAGACGCGGCCAGATTTGATGTGGCGAGAGGCGCGGCGAGAAGGACGCGCGGAGGGGCGTGCGCAGCCCCGTGCGAGAAGGACCTCAGCTAGGGGCGCCCCCGACCACGACGCGCTAGCGGCACGCCGCGAGCGCGTCCTCGAGCGAGAAGGACCCCTCGTAGAGGGCCCGCCCGGTGATGGCGCCCTCGATGACGTCCGGGCCGAGGGCCGAAAGGGCGCGCAGGTCGTCGAGCGAGGCGATGCCGCCCGAGGCCACCACGGGAAATCCCGCGACCTCGGCCACGTGGCGGTATGCCCGCGCGTCCACGCCGCAGCGCATGCCGTCGCGCGCGACGTCGGTGAACACCAGGTGGCGGTAGCCGAGCCCCGCGAGGCGCGCCACGAGCTCGTCGGCGGGGAGCGCGGCCCCCTCGCGCCAGCCGTTCACGCGCACCTCGCCGGCGCGGGCGGCCACGTCGGCGACGACGAGCTCGCCGAACTGCCGCGCCGCCTCCGCGGCGAAGGCCGGGTCGCGCACGAGGGCGGTGCCGATGGCGATCCTTCGCACGCCCAGGCCCGCGAGCCGCTCCACGGCCGCGAGGTCACGCACGCCGCCGCCTGCGTCGACGGAGATGCCCGGCACCGCGCAGATCGCCCGGATCGCCGCGTCGTTGGCGGCACAGGCCGCCTCGTCCTCCTCGAGCGTCGCCGAGAGGTCAACCACGTGGACCCACGCGGCGCCGGCGTCGCGGAAGGACTCCGCCACCGCGGCGGGGTCGTCCGAGTAGACGTCCATGTGGGCGCGCTCGCCGCGCGCGAGGCGCACCACGCGGCCGCCCACGAGGTCGATGGCGGGAAAGAGGATCATCTGCCACCTCGCACCACGTCGACGAAGTTGGACAGGATCGTCGCGCCCACGGCGGAGGACTTCTCGGGGTGGAACTGCACGCCGTAGACGTTGTCGCGCCACACGGCCGAGGCGAAGCTCCGCACGTAGTGGGTGCGCGCGGTCACCACGCCCGCGTCGACGTCGTCGGCGAGCGCGAAGGAGTGCGTGAAGTAGACGTTGGCCCCGTCGGGCACGCCGCGGAAGAGCCGGCACGCGCCGCCGAGCGGGGTGAGGTTGACCTGGTCCCAGCCAACGTGCGGCACCTTGAGGCGGGTCGACTCGAGGCGCGTGGCGGAGCCGGCGAGCACGCCGAGCCCGTCCGCCCACGAGCCGTCCGCCGTCTCGTCGCCGCGCTCGAAGAGGAGCTGCAGGCCGAGGCAGATGCCCAGGAACGGCACCCCGCGGCCGAGGGCGTCGAGGACCGCGTCGGCCTCGCCGCTCTCGCGCAGGAACGCCATCGCGTCGCCGAAGCTCCCCACGCCCGGGAGCACCACGCCCGAGGCGTCGCGAATGAGCGCGGGGTCGTCGGTGACGAGCACCTCTCCCCCCGCGTCGACGAGGCCCCGCTCCACCGAGCTGAGGTTGCCCTTGTGGTAGTCCACCACCGCGATCGGGCGCGCCATCACAGGCTCCCCTTGGTGGAGGGCACTCCCTCGACGCGCGGGTCGGCCTCGACGGCCTCCCGCAGGGCGCGCGCCGCCGCCTTGAACGTCGCCTCGAGGATGTGGTGCGCGTTCTCGCCGCAGACGAGCCGCAGGTGCAGCGTCACGCCCGCCTCGCGGGCGAGGCCGCAGAAGAACTCGCGTCCGAGCTCGGTGTCGAAGGTGCCCACCTTGGCGGGCCCAATCGGCACGTCCCAGAAGAGCTCGCCGCGGCCGGACACGTCCACGGCAGCCATGACGAGTGCCTCGTCGAGCGGCACCATCACGGAGCCGAAGCGGCGGATGCCGCGCTTGTCGCCGAGCGCCTCGCGCAGCGCCTGGCCGAGCACGATGCCCGTGTCCTCGACGGTGTGGTGGTCGTCCACCTCGGTGTCGCCCTTGACGCGGACCGTGAGGTCCACGAGCGAGTGGCGCGAGAAGGCGGCGAGCATGTGGTCGAAGAAGCCCACGCCGGTCTCGATGTCGTAGGCGCCCGTCCCGTCGAGGTCGACGGACAGGCCGATGTCCGTCTCTGCGGTGGCGCGGACGGCCTTGGCGGTCCTGGTCATGCTTCCTCCCTCACGAGCGTCGCGAGCGCGTCGAGAAGGACGTCGTTCTCCTCGCGCGTGCCCACGGAGATTCTGAGACACCCCTCGAGCCCCGGCGCGGCGCTGAAGTCGCGCACGAGGACCGAGAACTCGTCGCGCAGGCGCCGGCGCACCTCGGCGGCGCGCGGCACGCGGACGAGCACGAAGTTGGCGGCAGACGGCCACACGCGCACGCCGGGCAGCTCCGAGAGCCCCGCCGAGAGGCGGGCGCGCTCCGCCACGATGTCGCCCACCACGGGGGCGAGCGCCTCGCGGCCGGCGAGCGCGGCGAGGGCCGCCGCCTGCGCGAGCACGTCGATCGAGTATATCTGACGCACGGCGGCGAGCGCGCCGATGACGGCGGGGTCGGCCACGACGTACCCCACGCGCAGGCCCGCGAGGCCGAAGGCCTTGGAGAGCGTGCGCAGGACGATGAGGCGCGGGTGCGCGGCGACCCGGCCGACGAGGCTCGAGCCCTCGGGCGCGAACTCGACGTAGGCCTCGTCCACAAGCACGAGGGCGTCCGTCTCGTCGAGCAGGCGCCGCACGAGCGCGTGGTCAACGAGGTCGCCCGTGGGGTTGTTGGGCGAGGTCAGGATCACGAGCGCGGCGTCGCGCGCGGCGGCGAGGAGGGCCTCGGCGTCTATCGAGAAGTCCTCCGGGTCGCGCGGCACGCGCACGACGGGGGTCTCGCACATCGCGGCGAAGTTGGCGTACTCGGCGAAGTCCGGCGGGCACGTGACCACGGCGCGCCCCGGCCCCCCGAAGGCGAAGAGCAGGTTGAAGAGCAGCTCGTCCCCGCCGTTGCCCACGCAGACGGCCTCGCGGGCCACGCCGTGGCGCGCCGCGACGGTGTCCCTCAGGGCGTTTGCCATCGGGTCGGGGTAGCGGTTGAGCGGCGTGGCGAGAAGCGCCTCGCCGATCGCCGCGCGGACCTCGGCCGGCAGCTCGTGGGTGTTCTCGTTGGCCGAGAGGTTGACGCGGCAGGGAGAGAAGGCCGGGTCATAGGGCTCGAAGTCGCGCAGGGCGGGCCGCAGACGGGCCGTCACGCCAAGGTTCTTCTCGCCCATGTCATGCCCCCGGCCCGTCAGCCGTGGACGGTCCCCCGTCCGCGGGGAGCGGGACGGCGGGGGGCGAGGGGAGGTCCTCGGGCCAGGCGACGCGATGGACGTCGGACGCGTCGAGGGCGCCGCCCTCGGCGAGGCGCCGACGCAGGCCCACGGAGAGCGCGTGGGCCCAGAGGCCCTCGGCCTGGGCGATCGTCTGGGTGGCCGGGGCGTCGGCGAGAAGCCCCTCGGGCGTGTAGCAGATCACGCTCGAGCGCTTCTGGAAGTCGTAGACGCCGAGCGGGTTGGAGAAGCGGGCCGTGCCGCCCGTCGGCAGGGTGTGGTTGGGGCCGGCCACGTAGTCCCCCAGGGGCTCCGAGCTCCAGGGGCCCACGAAGATGGCGCCGGCGTTGCGCACGCGGCCGAGGAGGGCCATGGCGTCCTCGCAGTGGAGCTCCAGGTGCTCGGGCGCGATCACGTTGACGGCGTCGACGGCGGCGCCGAGCGTCTCGCAGACCACGATGACGCCGCGCTCGTCGAGGCTCGTGCGGGTTATCCCCTCGCGCGGGCTCTGCGCGACGAGCGTCTCCGCCGCCTCGAGCACGCGCTCGGGCAGGGCCTCGTCGCAGGTCACGAGGTAGCAGCTCGCCATCGGGTCGTGCTCGGCCTGGGCCATGAGGTCGGCGGCCACGACCACGGGGTCCGCCGTGGAGTCGGCCAGCACGCACACCTCGGAGGGGCCCGCCACCATGTCGATGCCCACGTCGCCGGAGACGTAGCGCTTGGCGGCCGCCACGTAGGCGTTTCCGGGGCCCACGATCTTCTCGACCGCGGGGATGGTCTCGGTGCCGTACGCGACGGCGGCGATGGCCTGCGCGCCGCCCACGGCGTAGACCTCGTCCACGCCGGCGAGCGCCGCCGCGGCGAGCGTGTAGGCGGAGAGCGTCCCGTCAGCCTGCGGCGGGGTGACCATGACCACGCGCCCCACGCCGGCCACCTTGGCCGGGATGGTGTCCATGAGGACGGTGGAGGGGTACTGCGCGCGCCCGCCGGGCACGTAGACCGCGGCGGAGGCGACGGGCGTCACCTTCACGCCGAGCATCGTGCCGTCAGCGCGCGTGGTGAACCAGGACTGCTCGCGCTCGCGCTCGTGGAAGTCCCAGATCTGGTCCCGGGCGCGCGAGAGCGCGGCGAGGAACTCCTCGGGCACGAGACCCGTCGCGCCGCGCACCAGCTCGTCGGGCACGCGGAAGTCCCCGGGGCAGGCCCCGTCGAAGCGCAGGCACAGCTCGCGCACGGCCGCGTCGCCGCGGGCGCGCACGTCCTCCACGATCCCCTCCGCCGACGCGACGACGTCGGCGGGCAGGGCCCCGGTGCGGTTGAGGTCGGCCTGCGTGAGGCGCCGGCCCCCCTCGAGCGTCACCCTTCTCATGACGCGCTCCCCCTCTCTGCGACCTCGGCCAGACGGCGCGCGAGGTCGCGAATCCTCTTGTCGCAGCGGTAGGCGGCGGGCCCGGCGAAGAAGCGCGCCGTGCACTCCATGACGTCGTCCACGACCACGAGGTCGTTCTCGGCGAGCGTGGTGCCCGTGGCCGTGATGTCCACGATCCGGTCCGCCATGCCCACGATGGGCCCGAGCTCGATGTTGCCGTGGAGCGTCACGATGTCCACCTGCTGGCCGATGGAGTCGTAATAGTCCTGCGTGATGCGCGGGTACTTGGTGGCCACGCGCACGGTGCCGCGCCAGGCGTAGTTGCGCTCCGCCTCGCCCGCGCGGGAGGCCGGCTCGGCCACCACGAAGCGGCAGCCGCCGTAGCCGAGATCGACGAGCTGCAGCAGGTCGAGGTCGGCCTCGATGAGCGAGTCCTTGCCGCAGATGCCGCAGTCGGCGCCGCCGTGCCCCACGAAGGCCGGGGCGTCCTGGGCGCGCACGATGACGTACTCGACATCGCCCTCGCGGACGACGAGCTTGCGCCCGGGGTCGGCGAGCTCGGCGGTGGGAAGCCCCGCCGCAGCGAGCGCGGCCACGGTCTCCTTGAAGAGCGACCCCTTGGGGACGGCGATGCGGATGGGGCGGGCGGCCACGCGCACGCCCGGCGTCACGACGCCCGACTCGCCCGGCTCCCCGAGCACCTCCTGGAGCCGCTCGAGCGAGAGCGCGAAGCCGCAGGCGGCGAGGCCCGGGCGGCCCAGGTTGGCGAGGACCGCGTCGTAGCGGCCGCCCGAGGCGAGGCTCGCGGCGATGCCCTCGGCGTAGCCCTTGAAGATGATGCCGGTGTAGTAGTCGAAGGAGTTGATGATCGAGAAGTCAAAGGAGAGCCGGCCCTGCTCGAAGAGGTCGGCGAGCTCTCCGGCGAGCGCGCTGAGCTCGGCGGTGCCCCGCGACGCGGGATCGACGCCCGCCGCGGCGAGAAGGGCGTCGAGGCGGCCTATGACCTCCGCGCCGCCCCCCATGCGGCAGACCTCGCGCAGGGCCCGCGCGGCGGCGGGCGCGAGGCCCTCGGTCGAGGAGATGAGCTCGTCGAGGGTCACGAGGTCGGAGTCGTGCACGAGCGCGAGGACCTCCTCGCGGAAGCCCGGCGTGGGCGCGCAGGCGTCAAGCAGGGACGTGAGCGGCGTGACCGAGCCGAAGACGATGCGCCAGTCGGGCACCTCGAGGGCGCCGAGCGCCTCGGCGAGCAGGCGCACGACCTCGACCTCGGAGGCGGCGCCGTCCTCCCCCACGAGCTCGACGCCGAGCTGGGTGAACTGGCGGGGCTGGCCGCGCAGGCTCGGCTCCTCGCGGACCACGGGGGCCGCGTAGCGGAAGCGGGCGGGCAGCTCCCCGGCCGAGACGCGCCCGGCGACGAGGCGCGCGACGGGAAGCGTCAGGTCGGGGCGCAGCATGAGGAGGCTGCCGTCGGAGTCGAAGAGCTGGAACGCGGAGTCCTTGACCCGGGCCCCCCGCTCGATCGCGCGGCGGTCCTCGAGCAGCGGCGTCTCGACCGGGAGGTAGCCGTGCGCGGAGAAGCACTCCCGCACCACGCCGGTTATGCGCTCGCGCGCGAGCGCCTCCCTCGGGAGGATGTCTCTGAACCCACGGGGCGTACCTGCTGTCACGTCATATCCTTTCGGGCGCGCGGGGCGCCGGTCGCTTGGGGGCTGGGCCGGCAACGCCGGCCGTCCGCGGGGAGAGTGTCGCACAGGGGCCGCGCGCCGAGGCCGGCTTCGGGCAAGCCGTTACAGTCTGCTTTCAAAAGCCCTCTGCTACGGCGTGCCAAGGGCGGCCATCGCCAAGGCGAGAAGAGCGCGCCGATCGAAAGCGTGGCGAATCCGACGCCGCCCTCGGGGTGCCTCCCCTCGCCGAGCCGCCCGCGGCGGGAAGCCGGCCGCCCGCCGAGAGGCGGGCCGCCGCGACGGGCGGTGCGGCGGCCTCGAGCTGCGACGTCAGCGGCCAGGCAGAGAGCGGGAAGACACGGGCGGCGCCGCGCCTGCTATGCTCGCCCGACCCACCGGAACGAGGAAGGGAGCACGCGATGGGACTGTACTGGAGAAGGGCGCGCGTGGGCGTGAGGTTCGAGGACCGGCAGAGGGAGGACGAGCGCGACTACCCGGCGGACGCGATCGTGATAGCGGCCGGCCAGGAGCGGGCGGCGGACCCCGCCTTCGCCCGCGACGTGAGGAGGATCGTCATGATGCGAACCCTCGAGCACGAGATGGAGGACGGCCCCGAGGCCGGCGACGGGGACGACGGGGCCATGCGCGCGGCGGAGCGCGCGTTCCTCGAGCGCTTCCTCGACGAGGGCGACGGCGGGGACGGCCAGGGCGTCCCGGAGCGCGAGCCGGCCTGGGGCGAGCTCGCCGACGCGCTCGCGGGCTCCGTCGGGGGGCTCGGGTGGTACGCCCGCGAGGTCGACTGCCCCGGCGGACCGGCCGTCCAGCTCATCGTCAACCGGTGCGACGAGGTGATCGTGGGAGGCTAGGCGTCGGCGGCCCGGGCACGCCCGGGCCGCGGCCCCGCCGCGCTAGCCGCGCACGATGTCGGCAAAGGACGCCTCGCAGAAGCCCGCGAGGTCGTCGGGGGCAAGGACGAGGCTCAGGCCGCGCCTGCCTCCCGAGACGTGGATCTCGTCGAAGAGCTGGGCCGTCTCGTCGATGAGGGTGGGAAAGCGCCTCTTCATGCCCACCGGCGAGCACCCGCCGCGGACGTAGCCCGTCGTGGGCTCGAGGTCGCGGACGTGCATGAGAGCGAGGCTCTTCTCGCCCGCCGCCGCGGCGGCCTTCTTGAGGTCGAGCTCGTCGGCCACGGGAACGCAGCAGACCACGTGGTCGCCCGACGGCGTCACGCAGACGAGCGTCTTGAAGCTCGCAGCGGGGTCCTCGCCGAGCATCTGAGCGATGTGCAGGCCGAGCTCGCTCGACGTGTCCGTCTCGTCGACCTCGTAGGTCTCGTACGAGAAGGGCACGCCGGCGGCCTCGAGCTCGCGCATCGCGTTGGTCTTCTGGAGCTTCTCCCTGCGCGCCACGGCCGGCCTACGCCCTCGCCTGGCGGGCGCGGTCGCGCGCCAGGATCTGGCGCAGGAACTGGCCCGTGTAGCTCTCGGGCACCTCGGCCACCTGCTCGGGCGTCCCATAGGCCACCACGGTGCCGCCCCCGTCGCCGCCCTCCGGGCCCATGTCGAGCACGCGGTCGGCCATCTTGATGACGTCGAGGTTGTGCTCGATCACGAGCACCGTGTTGCCGGCGTCCACGAGCTTCTCGAGCACGTCGACGAGCTGGCGCACGTCCTCGAAGTGCAGGCCCGTGGTGGGCTCGTCGAGGATGTAGAAGGTCTTGCCGGTCTGCTGGCGGTGGAGCTCCTTGGCGAGCTTCACGCGCTGGGCCTCGCCGCCGGAGAGCGTGGTGGCGGGCTGGCCGAGGTGGATGTAGCCCAGGCCCACGTCATAGAGGGTCTGGAGCTTGTTCTTGATGCGCGGGATGTTGGCGAAGAAGGCGAGCGCCTCGTGGACGGTCATGTCCAGCACGTCCGAAATGGACTTGCCGTGGTAGAGCACCTCGAGCGTCTCGCGGTTGTAGCGCTTGCCGTGGCAGACCTCGCAGGGCACGTAGACGTCCGGCAGGAAGTTCATCTCGATCTTGATCTGGCCGTCGCCCTTGCACGCCTCGCAGCGGCCGCCGGGGACGTTGAACGAGAAGCGCCCGGGGCTGTAGCCGCGCGCGCGGCTCTCGGGAAGCGACGCGAAGAGTGCCCGCAGGTCGTCCCACAGGCCGATGTAGGTCGCCGGGTTGGAGCGCGGCGTGCGGCCGATCGGGGACTGGTCGATGTCGATGACCTTGTCGATCTTGTCCACGCCCTCGAGCTTCCTGTACGGCCCCACGACGCGCTTGGAGCGGTGCACGGCGTTGGTGAGCGCCGGGGCGAGCGTGTCCGTGACGAGCGAGCTCTTGCCGGAGCCCGAGACGCCCGTGACCACCGTGAGCGTGCCCAGCTCCACCTTGGCGGTGACGTTGCGAAGGTTGTTCGCGGAGGCCCCCGTCACCTTGATGGCGCCGCGGCGCGGGTTGCGGCGCCTCTCGGGCAGGCGGATCTGCCGCTCCCCCGTGAGGTAGGCGCCCGTGATGGAGTCCCTGCAGGCCGCGATCTGGTCGGGCGTGCCGGCGGCGACCACGCGCCCGCCGAGCTCGCCCGCGCCGGGCCCCATGTCGATGACGTAGTCGGCGGCCCGGATGGTGTCCTCGTCGTGCTCGACCACGATGACGGTGTTGCCCTGGTCGCGCAGGCGCTTGAGCGTCTCGATGAGGCGGTTGTTGTCGCGCTGGTGCAGGCCGATGGAGGGCTCGTCCAGAATGTAGAGCACGCCCATGAGGCCGGCGCCGATCTGCGTGGCAAGCCGGATGCGCTGGGCCTCGCCGCCCGAGAGCGTAGCCGCCGCCCGGCTGAGCGTGAGGTAGTCCAGGCCGACGTTCACGAGGAAGCGCAGGCGCGCGAGGATCTCCTTCACCACGGGCCCCGCGATGAAGAGCTGGCGCTCCGTGAGCTCGAGGGCCTCGAAGAACGCCAGGCACTCGCGGCAGGAGAGCTCGCAGACCTCCCAGATGTTCTTCTCGCCCACCGTGACGGCGAGGATCTCCGGCTTGAGGCGCGCGCCGTGGCACGTGGAGCACGGCACCTCGCGAATGTACTTCTCGAGGTGCGTGCGCATGGTCTCCGACGTGGTCTCCTGGTACTTGTCGAAGAGGATCTTTCGCACGCCGGCAAAGGTGGTGAACCAGTGGGTGTTGCGCCCGTCCCGCGTGAGGTAGTCCACGCGGACCTTGGTGGTGCCCAGGCCGTCGAGAAGGGCGGACTGCACCTTCTTGGGGAGGTCGGCCCACGGCGTCTCCTCGGACACGCCGAGGTGGCGGCAGACGGCGGCGAGCACCTGCGGGTAGTAGTTGGAGTGGCCGAAGAGGCCGCCGAAGACGCCGCCCGCCACGGAGAGCGAGGGGTCCTCGATCAGGGCCTCGGCGTCCACGACCTTGCGAAAGCCCAGGCCGTCGCAGTCCGGGCACGCGCCGTAGGGGGCGTTGAACGAGAAGTCGCGCGGCTGGAGGTCGTCCATCGAGTGGCCGTGCTCGGGGCAGGCCAGGGCGAGCGAGTAGCTCAGCAGCTCGCCGGGCAGGCGCTCCGGGTCGTCGCGGTCGGGCATGAGGTAGAAGCTCACGCGGCCCTGCGCGAGGCGCGTGGCCTGCTCGACGGCCTCGGCGATGCGCCCGAGGCTGTTCTCGCGGACCACGATGCGGTCGACCACCACCTCGATGCTGTGGCGGTTCTTCTTCTCCAGGCGAATCTCCTCGTCGCCGAGCTCGCGCACCTCGCCGTCGATGCGCACGCGCGAGAAGCCCTCCCGGCGCAGGTCCTCGAAGAGCTTGGTGTACTCGCCCTTGCGGTCGAAGACCACGGGGGCGAGCACGAGCGCGCGACGCCCCTGGGCGCGCTCGAGGACCTTGTCCGCCACCTGGTCGGTGGTCTGGCGCTCGATCACGCGGCCGCACTCGGGGCAGTGCGGCGTGCCCACGCGCGCGAAGAGCAGGCGCAGGTAGTCGTAGATCTCCGTCACGGTGCCCACCGTGGAGCGGGGGTTTCTCGACGTGGTCTTCTGGTCGATGGAGACGGCCGGCGAGAGGCCGTCGATGCTGTCGAGGTCCGGCTTGTCCATCTGCCCGAGGAACTGGCGCGCGTAGCTGGAGAGCGACTCCACGTAGCGGCGCTGCCCCTCGGCGTAGATGGTGTCAAACGCGAGGCTCGACTTGCCCGAGCCGGAAAGGCCGGTGATGACGACGAGCTTGTCGCGTGGGATGTCGACGTCGACGTCGGCGAGGTTGTGCTCGCGCGCGCCGCGGATGACGATGGAGTCCTGGGCCATGCGCCCCTCCTGCACTCAAGAGAATTTGACGCATCACAGTCTAGACGAGCGACGTCCCCTTGGCCCGCAGGCGGTCCTCGCCTTCACGGATTGTGCAACACGTGTTCGTGCGAAGGGGACAGTCACTTTTGCACGCTGGGGACATAGCGTGCAAAAGTGACTGTCCCCTTTGCACGCCCCCCTTTGCACGGCCTACGCCTCGGCGGGATAGTAGCGGCTCACGCCGTCGCCGCCCCTCTCGCGGCGCGCGGCGCCGGTGGCCACGAGGTGGTCGAGGTGCGCGATGCTCTCGGACACGAGGAACCACCGCGTCAGGGCCGGCGTCTCCGACCAGCGGTCGAAGGGGGCGCGCCAGCCCATGGCGCCCACCAGCTCGAAGCCCGTCCGGCCCGGCGTCTCCCGGATTGCCGCGAGCGCGCGGGCGCTGCGGCGCTCGTGGTGCGCGGCGTTGGCGCGGCACCGCTCGTCGAGCGGGCCCTCCTGGAGGCCGTGCCCCATGAAGGCGTGCTCGACCCCGAGCGCGGCCAGCCGGTCGAGCGTGGCGAGCTGCGCCCCGATGGGGTCCTCCCCCTCGTCCCAGAAGCCGATGCACGTCGAGCAGAGGAAGAGCACGGCGTCGCCGAGAAACGCCACGCGCCGCGCGGGCTCCCAGAGCACGCACTGCCCGACGGTGTGGCCGGGCGCCGGGACGACCTCGAACGACCAGCGGCCGCAGCGGACCGCGTCGCCCGCGGCCACGACGGAAAACCCTATCCCCTCGCTCTCGAAGTTGAGGACGTGGTCCCAGATCGCGTCCGCGAGCTCGGCCGCCTCGACGTCGCCGACGCCCTCGGCGCGCATGCGCGCGACCATCCCGTCGCGCCAGGCGGGCACGGCGAAGCGCCGCATGTCCGCGAGCACGCCCTCGGGCACGAGCACGCGCGCGCCCGCCTCGGAGAGCTCGCGGGCGAGGCCGGTGTGGTCGATGTGCGCGTGCGTGCAGAAGAGCGTCGTGCGCGCGGGGTCCACCCCGAGCCCCACGAGCGCCCGCATGAGTCGGGTGTCGTTGAACTCGTCCGGCGTGCCGGCGTCCACCACGAGCGCGTCGCCGCCGTCGAGCACCACGAAGGCGTTGACCGAGGGCAGGAAGGTGTCGTGCATGAGCAGCTCCACGCGCCAGACCTCCGGCTCGTCGAGCACCATCTGACAGGTGAAGCCGTCGCCGTCGAGCGTGAAGCAGTTCGGCCCGCAGCCGCATCCCCAGTCGCCGCCGCGCGGGACGGACGTCGGCGCGCCGCCCGGCGCGGCGGCCCGCCCGCTAGTCAACGAGCACCTTCACGCAGATCTTCCTGAGCGGCGCCGGATCGGCGCCCTCCGGGCAGCAGCCGGGCTTGTGGGCGTCGCACGGGGGCGTCACCACGAGGTCGCCCGCGCGCAGGACGGCGCTCGCCTCGCGGTCGCCGGGGGTGAAGAGGCCGAAGTCGTCCGCCTCGGAGAACTCCCCCACCGGCTCGCACTCGCCCACCGGGGCGACGCAGATGAGCTCGGTCCCGCTGACCACGTAGTGGATGTCGGCGTAGCGGCGGTGCGCCTCGTAGTTCTTCTCGCCCGCCGGGACGGTCACGAGCTCCTGGACGTTGGCGAAGACCTCGTCGCCGTCGATCTCGTGGCGGCCGGGCTCGAGCGCGGCGAGGTCCTCCCGGGCGAGGAACGCGAGCGCCTTGGCGAAGCGCGCCGCGGAGAGGTCGTTGTCCCGTGCGTGTTCGATTGACGAGAAGATCATGGTGTGTCCCTCCTTGCGCCTGCCCCGACGAGCGGGGCGCCTGTTCTTCTCAGTATGAGGCATTCGCGGCTGCCGCTTGGGTAGAATCGAGACGTCGCACACACGCGCCGCCGAGCGGCGCCGAGGAGAGGAATCCCATGGAACAGAGCGATCAGGAGCGGCTCCGCCAGGAGGTCGACGAGGTGCTGCACGGACAGAAGCAGCCCCAGGGGCCGGAGTTCTTCAAGCAGAACGACTACTCGAACGTGCGCCACGTGATCGGCGTGGTCTCGGGCAAGGGCGGCGTGGGCAAGTCGCTCGTCTGCGGCACGCTCGCCGTCGAGCTCGCGCGGCGCGGCGCCAGGGTCGGCATCCTGGACGCGGACGTCACCGGCCCCTCCATCCCCAAGATGCTCGGGCTCTCCGGCGCGCGGGCGCGCGGCGTGGACGAGCTCATCGCCCCGGTCCTCACCAAGGGCGGCATCAAGGTCATGAGCGCCAACCTCGTGCTCGAGCACGAGACCGACCCCGTCATCTGGCGCGGCCCCGTGGTGGCCGGCGCCATCAAGCAGTTCTGGGAGGACTGCGCCTGGGGCGAGCTCGACTACCTGCTCGTGGACATGCCCCCGGGGACGGGCGA
The DNA here is from genome assembly GCF_052599055.1 of Thermophilibacter sp. ZX-H3. NCBI lineage: Bacteria > Bacillati > Actinomycetota > Coriobacteriia > Coriobacteriales > Atopobiaceae > Thermophilibacter > Thermophilibacter sp. ZX-H3. The sequence goes on from NZ_JBQXES010000001.1 coordinate 44,986, forward strand.
CGTGCCCCTCACCGTCTTCCAGTCGCTGCCGGTGGACGGCATCGTGATCGTGAGCTCGCCGCAGGACCTCGTCCAGATGGTCGTGGGCAAGGCCGTCAACATGGCGAACATGATGCAGGTCCCCGTGCTCGGCCTCGTGGAGAACATGGCCTACGTCGAGTGCCCGGGATGCGGCGATAAGATCTACCCCTTCGGGCCCTCGCGCCTCAAGGAGACCGCCGAGGCCTTCGAGATCGAGGCCCTGGGCCAGCTGCCCATCGACCCGAAGATCGCCGCGGCGTGCGACGCCGGCACCTTCGAGGACGAGCTCCCCGCGGGCACGCTCGCCGAGGCCGTGGACACCGTGGTCAGCGTGGCCGAGTTCGTGGACGCCCTGCGCGACCGTCCCCAGGACGCGTAGCTTGGCGCGCCAGGCGAGAAGGGTCCCGCGGTCCCGGGCGCGCGAGGAGGCGCTCGCGGCCGCGGCGGCCGTGCGCGTTGCGGACGCCTACGACGTGGCCGTGGTCGGAGGCGGGGCCTCCGGGCTCGCGGCCGCCATCGCGGCGGCCGAGGCGGGCGCGTCCGTCGTGGTGCTCGAGCGCGACGTCGCCTGCGGGCGCACGATCCTCGCCACCGGGAACGGGCGCTGCAACTTCATGAACGCGCGGCTCTGCGGCCCCGCCCCGGCATGGGGGCGCTACAACGACCCCGCCTTCGTCGAGGCGGTCTCGGGGCCGGGCTTCGGCGACGACGTCCTCTCGTTCTTCGAGGGCTGCGGCCTCGCCTGGGCCGAGGAGGAGGGCGGGAGGCTCTACCCGCTCTCCCGGCAGGCGGCCTCCGTGCGCGAGGTCCTCCTTGCCCGGGCGCGGCGTGCCGGCGTGGTCCTTGCGCCCGCCCGCGAGGTCACGGACGTGTCAGCGGACGGGACGCGCTGCCGCATAACCTGCCAAAACGACCCCAAAATGGGCGGAAAATGTCAGGTTATGTCCTCATGCGCGGTGCTCTCCCTCGGCGGCGGCCCCGCGCTCGCGCCCTCGCTCGGCACCCTCGGCCTCGAGCTCGCACCCTTCGGGCCCGTGCTCTGCTCGCTCGCCTGCGAGCCCGAAGAGGCGGGCGTCTCGCTCGCGGAGCTCGACGGCAGGCGCGCGCACGTGACCGCCCGTCTGCTGCGTGACGGCGCGGAGGTGGCGCGCGAGGAGGGCGAGGCGCTCTTCCGTCCGTACGGCCTCTCGGGGATCGTGACCTTCGACCTCTCGCGCGCGGCGCGGGCGGGCGACGTCATCTCGCTCGACCTCACCTGCGGCATGGACCCGTCCCGCGCGCGGCGCCTCGCGCGCGCGGCCGGGGGCTGCGCGGGACTCGTCGACCCCGTCATCGCCCGCGCGCTGGGAGGCGACGTCGAGCGGGTGCGCGACCTCCGCTTTGCCGTGCGCGGCCCGGCCGAGCCCGAGCGCGCGCAGGTGACGCGCGGCGGGCTCGCCACCCGCCAGTTTGACCCCGCCACGCTCGAGGCGCGCGCGCTGCCCGGCCTCTTCGCGTGTGGCGAGGCGCTCGACGTGGACGGCGCCTGCGGCGGCTACAACCTCGCCTGGGCGTGGAAGAGCGGGCTCGTGGCCGGTCGTGCCGCCGCGGAGTCCGCTGGGCGCCGCGCCTGACGTCCCCCAGGACCCACGTCCCTCGCGGCGATTGTCGGTGCTTTTCACGGGCCCCCCTCGGGTAGTGGGGTCCTTTCCGTGACAAATCCGCAGGTAGCTAAATGTCTCCGAATAGGTAGTACTTGAGGCCCCGTCGAAAAAACACCTACAATCGGCTGAACGCCCGCGGTCGGCGGGCACTGCGCTCGAAGGGACGCCCATGCTCGAGGTCTCCGGAATCCGCATACCGCTCTCGACGCTCGACGGCACTGACGGCCGCGAGCTCGCCGCATGCCGCCGCGCGCTCGCGCGCAGGCTCCGCGTGAGCGAGGGAGACCTCGGCGCCGTCGAGCGGCGCCGGCGCTCCATCGACGCCCGAAAGCGGGGGGACGTCCAGCTCACGTTCACGCTGCGCGCCGAGCTCGCGGGCGGCGCGGGCGCGGAGCGCGCCCTGCTCGCCCGCCTCTCAAAGAAGCACGTCGACAAGAGCGTGCGCCTCGTGGACGAGGAGCCCTACGGCTTTCCCGCCCCCGTCACGCGCCCGATGGCGCGGCCGGTGGTCGTGGGGGCAGGATGTGCGGGGCTCTTCTGCGCGCTCTCGCTCGCCCGCGCGGGACTCGAGCCGCTGCTCGTCGAACGCGGCGACGACGCCGCCCGCCGCACCGAGGCCGTGCGCCGCCATGACGAGACCGGCGAGCTCGACCCCGAGAGCAACATCCAGTTCGGCGTTGGCGGCGCGGGGACCTTCTCCGACGGCAAGCTCAACACCGGCACCAGAAGCGCGGCGCACCGCCTCATCCTCGAGACCTTCGTCTCGGCCGGCGCCCAGCCGGACATCCTCTGGGACGCCAAGCCCCATGTGGGAAGCGACGTCCTTCCCTCCGTGGTGAGCGAGATCGTGCGGCAGATCGAGGAGGCGGGCGGCGAGGTCCGCTGTCGCTGCCGCATGACGGACCTCGAGGTCGCGGGCGGCGAGGTCCGCTCCGTGACGCTCGTGCCCACGGGCGCGGACGGCCCCGGGCGCGAGGAGCGAGTGGCCGCGAGCTGCGTCGTCCTCGCCTGCGGGCACTCCGCGCGCGACGTCTTCGAGCTCCTGCGCGAGCGCGGCGTGCCCATGGAGCGCAAGACCTTCGCCATGGGCGTGCGCATCGAGCACCTCCAGGCGGACATCGACCGCGCGCTCTACGGAGCCGCCGCGGGGCATCCCGCCCTCGGCGCCGCTCCCTACAAGCTCTCCTGTCACCTCCCCTCCGGGCGGAGCGCCTTCTCCTTCTGCATGTGCCCCGGCGGCTACGTGGTCTCCGCCGCGAGCGAGCCCGGTGGCGTCTGCACCAACGGCATGAGCCTCTCGGACCGCGCCGGCGCCAACGCCAACTCGGGGCTTCTCGCCAACGTCTTCCCGGAGGACCTCCCCGGAGACGACGTGCTCGCCGGCGTGGCGCTCCAGCGCGCCTGCGAGCGCGCGGCCTTCGCGGCGGGCGGCGGCGGATTCACGGCGCCCGCCCAGCTCGTGGGAGACTTCCTCGCCGGCACGCCGTCCTCGGCGGGCGGGCGCGTCGCGCCCACGTACCCGCGCGGCGTAGCCTGGGGCGAGGTGGGGACGTGCCTGCCGGGCTACGTCGCGGAGACGCTGCGCGCGGCGATTCCCGTGCTGGGGCGCAGGCTCCGCGGCTTCGATGCGGCCGACGCCGTGCTCACGGGGGTGGAGACGCGCTCGAGCTCGCCTGTGCGCGTCACGCGCGGGGACGACGGGCAGAGCGTGGGCGTGCGCGGCCTCTGGCCCGTCGGCGAGGGCGCGGGCTACGCGGGCGGCATCATGAGCGCCGCCACCGACGGCATCCTCGCCGCCGAGAAGATCGTGGCGACACTCTCTTCGCGGTAGGCCTCGGCCCTGCCCGCCCTTCTCGCCCGCTCACTGCTGCGCAGAAGTCGCGGGCGAGAAGGGCGGGCAGGGCCGAGGGCGTCAGGCGGCTCACCTCGCCACGGTCTTCTCGAGACGGCGTATCCTTCGGTGGTGGCGGCTGCCGCCGGGATTAGGAGGCGTGGGGTGAGCTCAATTGAAATTCGTTGTATGACGGAGGGGGACCTCGAGGCAAAGGCGCGGCTGCACGTTGCGTGCTGGAACGAGGCGTATGCGGGGATGCTGCCCGCCGCGTGGCTGCGGGAGAACATCACCTACGAGGGAATCCTCGCGCGTCAGCGACGCATCGGTTGGGAGCGTGTCCTGCTTGCCTGCGACGGCGGCGGGCTCGTGGGGTTTGCGAGCTGGGAGCCCGAGGCGCGCGCCTGGGCGGGTCGGCCTGGCGCCTCCGAGGTCTCGTCGATCTACCTGCTGAGATCCCATCAGGGACGAGGCGTTGGACGCGCGCTCATGGAGGCCGCGCTCGATCGCTGTCCGCATGCTGAGGTTGCGCTGATCGTCCTCGAGGACAACGCGCGGGCCATCGGGTTCTACGAGCATATGGGCTTCTCGCTCACGGGCCGCACGTTCGCCGACGGGGCGCTCAGAGAGGCCGAGATGCTCCTCGCGAGGTAGCGCTCGGGGCTACCGCCCGCGCACGATCTCCAGGAGACGGGCGAGCTCCTTCTCCTGGTTCATGCCCGTGAGGAAGGCGACGCCGCTCACGGTGGGGACGTCGTACTCGCGCTCCGGCTTGACCACGGGCACGAACGCGTCGGCCCCGGCGAGGGCCGCCTCCGCATGGACGATGTCCACGGCCACGACCTCGGCGTCCACGCCCTCGTCCGCGAGAAGGCGCCTGATCTTGGCCGCGACCATCTCGGAGGTCGCCACGCCCGAGCCACACGCCACCACGATCTTCGCCGTCATGTCAGACCTCCGCTTCCTCGGGCTCCTCTCCCCCGTCCATTCTACCCGCGAGCAGGGAGTCGAGGTCGGGGAACTGCGGCATCGAGAAGTCGGGCATCTGGGGAAGCTGCGGAAGCTCGAAGTCGGGGATGGCGGCGCGGAACAGCAGCGCGAGCGCCCGCATGATGAGGTCGCGCCGATCGGGTTCGAGTCCGCTGAGCTCGCGAAGCATCGCCGGGACCGAGGTCTGCCAGTTGCCGCTCAGGGCCGCGAACGTGTCCTCCCCGCCCGCGGAGAGCACCGAGAAGAGCGTGTCGACGAAGCCCTCCCGCTCCTCGTGCGTCATGCTCGATATCCACTCGTTGAGCGTTCCGTCAACGAAGCCCGCACCACGCCCGAGCCCCTCGAGGCGAACGAAGTCCGAGCCCTCGACGACCCACGAGAACGGGTCGTGCTGCGAGACCCCCGCGACCGAGGAGTCGACGACGGCATAGTCCTCCTGCTGCTCGAAGAGCATGCCGATGAGCGAGGAGCGCGGCACCGTCTTCGACACGAGGCCCGCGCGGGCACGCCAGCCATCGGAGGCGAGCGTCTCCGCGGTAAACCCCGGCCCGTCATGGGAGTAGACGCGCGTGAGCCGCGAGGCGACCTCGTCCGAGCAGGTGCAGGCCGCGTAGACGGCGAGGTTGCCTCCCTTGGAGTGCCCACCCACGTAGAGCGGGCCCTCCACCAGGCCCGCGACGCGCTCGAGATAGGCCGTCGCGGCAAGCTGCGAGGGCACGCCGGTCTCGAAGGCCATGTTGAAGTCCTCTCGCCAGCCCACCAGCGTGTTGTCGGTTCCCCGGAAGGAGACATAGGCGCCGCCCGAGGGGAGGAGCAGCGTGCAGGCGGAGAACTGCTTCTCCGCAGCCTCGTCAAAGTCCTCGACGTAGTGGCAGACCCGGGCCCCGCGCAGGCGAGGGCTCGCCGCCATGCAGACGAGCAGGCGCGAGAGACCCTCCGGGTCCCAGAGGCCCGCCGTCATCCCGGAGACCCAGTCGGCGCGGAGCAGGTCGGTCACCGGCATGCCCTCGGCGCCCCGGGCCGACGCGGCCTCGGGCGGGAGGCGGTAGTACGAGGCGCATGCGAGCGCCAGGCTGTCCACGTCGCCGAGCGGGCGCTCGTTAAGCGTCTCGAACTCGCGCGAGAGGTACCCGAAGACGTTCTTTTCGCCCGGCGAGAAAGCCGATGCCATCGAATCACTCCCTCATGTGCGAAGCCGTGCAAAGGGGCAGCAGTGCAAAGGGGACAGTCACTTTTGCACGATGCCGTGCAAAAGTGACTGTCCCCTTTGCACAGCTGTCCCCTTTGCACGGTCCCCTCCGCATTGTCACTTCTTGTGCGGGCGGTAGCGTCGGCGCGTGGCGTGGGCCGAGCCCTTGCGCGCGCCGGACTTGAGCCGGGCGATGACGGCATCGGCGGAGCTCCCCTCCACGCGCGTGCGGATGGCGACGATCTGGTCGCGGATGCGGGCGGCCGTCTCGAAGTCCATCGCCTCGGAGGCCACGGCCATCTCCTCCTCGAGCGCGTCGAGGACGTCGGTGACCTCGTGCTCAGAGAGCAGCGCGAGCTCCGCGGCTATGGAGTCGGCCGCGGAGCCGTCGTCGGCCGACTCGGCGGCGGGGGCGTCCGAGAGCGTCTCGAAGGCGCCGTGGCTTCCGGTGCCGTGACGGTCACGCGTCTTGCCCTCGAGCGTGGCCTCCGCCTCCGAGATGAACGACGAGACGTCGGTGATGGACTTCTTGACCGTGCGCGGCACGATGCCGTGCTCCTCGTTGAAGGCCTCCTGGATCTGGCGGCGGCGCTGGGTCTCTCCGATGGCCTCCCGCATGGAGTCCGTGATGGTGTCGGCGTACATGATGACCTCGCCCTGGGCGTTTCTCGCCGCGCGGCCCATCGTCTGGATGAGGGAGCGCCGGTTGCGGAGGAACCCCTCCTTGTCCGCGTCCAGGATCGCCACGAGCGATACCTCGGGGATGTCGAGGCCCTCGCGCAGGAGGTTGATGCCCACGAGCACGTCGATCTTGCCCACGCGCAGGTCGCGGATGATCTCCACGCGGTCGAGCGTGGCGGTGTCCGAGTGCATGTAGTTCACGCGGACCCCCTCGTCGAGGAGGTGGTCGGTGAGGTCCTCGGCCATGCGCTTGGTGAGCGTGGTCACGAGCACGCGCTCCTTCTTGGCCACGCGCGCCTTGATCTCCGCGATGAGGTCGTCGATCTGCCCGCGCACGGGGCGCACGTCGATCTTGGGGTCGAGAAGGCCCGTGGGGCGGATGATCTGCTCGACCTCCTGCTGGGTCACGGACTCCTCGTAGTCCCCGGGCGTGGCGGAGACGTAGATGAACTGCGGCACGCGCTCCTCGAACTCGTCGAAGCGAAGCGGGCGGTTGTCGAGCGCCGACGGCAGGCGGAAGCCGTGGTCGACGAGCGTGACCTTGCGCGAGCGGTCGCCCTCGTGCATGCCGCGGATCTGGGGCACCGTGACGTGGGACTCGTCGATGATGCAGAGCATGTCCTTGGGGAAGTAGTCGATGAGCGTGAAGGGCGGCTCGCCGGGCTTGCGCCCGTCCAGGTGCCGCGAGTAGTTCTCGATGCCGTTGCAGTAGCCCATGGTCTCGAGCATCTCGAGGTCATAGCCCGTGCGCTGGGCGAGGCGCTGGGCCTCGAGCAGCATGTCGTTGGCCTTGAGCTCGGCCACGCGCGCCTCGAGCTCCTCGCTTATGGTCTCGAGGGCGTGCGTGATCTTGGGGCGCTCGGTCACGTAGTGGGAGGCCGGCCAGATGGGGATGGCGTCGTACTCGCGGACGATCTCCCCCGACAGGTTGTCCACCTCGGCGATGAGCTCCACCTCGTCGCCGAAGAACGAGATGCGCAGCGGGTTCTCCGTATAGGGCGGGAACACGTCCACGGTGTCCCCGCGCACGCGGAAGGTGCCGCGCGAGAGGTCGTAGTCGTTGCGGTCATACTGGATGTCGATGAGGGCCCGGATGAGGTCATCGCGCTCCAGGGGCTCGTCCTTGCTCACGTTGGGGGCGAGCCCCGCGTAGTCCTGCGGGCTGCCGATGCCGTAGATGCAGCTCACGGACGCGACCACGATGACGTCGCGCCGGGAGAGCAGGCTCGAGGTCGCCTGGTGGCGGAGCTTCTCGACCTCCTCGTTGATCGAGGCGTCCTTCTCGATGTAGGTGTCCGTCTGCGGGACGTACGCCTCGGGCTGGTAGTAGTCGTAGTACGAGACGAAGTACACGACGGCGTTGTTGGGGAAGAGCTCCTTCATCTCGCTCGCCACCTGGGCGGCGAGGGTCTTGTTGGGCTCCATGATGAGGGTGGGGCGGTTGAGCCGCTCGATGGTCTTGGCCATGGTGAAGGTCTTGCCCGAGCCCGTGACGCCCATGAGCGTCTGGTAGCGCAGGCCCCGCTCCACGCCGTCGGCGAGCTTCTCTATCGCCTGCGGCTGGTCGCCCGCCGGCTCGAACTCGGAGACCACGGTGAGCGCCTCGCCGCCGGACTCCCTGCCAAACCTCACGAGCTCCCCGCCGAAGCGCTCGGGACCGTCCTGTGCCATGCCTCCCCCTTCCCAGCTGATCTTCAGACAGTGTACCCCAGAACTCCTTCTCCAAACACTTGTTCTCATTTTCTTTTTGGGGTAGAGTTCTCGAATCCCACGGCGGGGCTCCGCGCGGGAACGGGATACGATGGAACAGAAGAGCCGCGAAAGGAGGGCGCATGCCACAGGACGGGCAGAGGGACGATACGAGGGGACGAGGCGCGCGGCGGGCTCTCGCCATAACGCTCGTCGCCGTCGCCGTGGTGGCGCTCTGCCTGCTCGCGGCCGAAGGAGGCCCCAACGGCACGCGCATGGCGGCTCGCCTAGGCGGCGGGGCGTTCGGAATCGCGGTCCTCGCCGCCTACCTGGCCGTGGAGCGCCGGAGGCGCCGCACCGAGAAGGACCTCGGGGTCAGGCCGCCCGCGCCCGTGGCCGCGCCGGACGACGAAGGCGCCGAGAGGGACGCGTCCCCCCTGCCCCGGAGCGAGGCGAAGGCGGAGCTCGACGGCCTGCTCCTCCACGCGGACGACGCGCTGGCGGCGCTGCGCGACCTCGTGGCGCACGGCCGCGGCCGCGCGGGCTCCGAGGTCTTGCCCGAGCTGCTCGAGCGCGCGGGCCTCATGTCATGGGAGGGCGCGCCCGCCGTCGGCGCCACCAAGCTGAGGCACAACGGCCGCTGGTGGCTCACGCCGCGCGAGGGGGAGCTCTCGGAGGAGGATCGCGATCGCCTGCTCTCGGTCGAGGCCTCCCTCAACGTGAACGAGGACCTCGAGCGCGGCGGCTGGCCCGAGGGCATGACGCCCGAGTGGCGCGTCGCGAGGGTCCTCGCGCGCGTGGCGGACCTCCGGCCCGTTCAGCACGACGAGGCGCCCGCCATGGCGTTTCTCTCCGAGGGGGCCGTCGCAGGGGGCGAGTGGGCGAGCCGGCTCGCCCTCGCGGACCGCATCGAGAACCTGCCCGCCCCGTTCCGCATCGAGGCCTCCTTCCAGTACAACGTCGCACGTCGGCTCGTGGTGGCGGACGTGGCCGTGCCGAGGCCCGCGTGCTTCGCCCCCTTCTCGGACGACGTCGCCCGCCGGGCGGCGCTGGCGCGCGCCTACGCCCTCAGGCTCGCCGTCCTCGTGGGGCGCATGGCGCTCGCCTCCCTGCCCGCGGGCTCCCGCGCGGTCGTCAACTGCCACGAGTTCGGACACGAGGAGACGCTGCTCTCCCTCGACCTGACGCACGACGCGCTCGACCTTCTCGCCGCGCTGGCGCGCGAGGGGCGCTCCGCCGAGGGGGACCTTGCGGACGTCCCGGGCCTCAGCGCCGCGAGCTCGGGCTCCGGATGGCTCTCCCCCGTGACGCCGCACCTGACCCTCGGGGACGAGGAGGTGTTCCCCAAGGGGCGCTACCGGGAGGTCGAGCTCGACGACTCCCCCGCCCCCGCCCCCGTCGCGCGCGCCTGCGGAGCTCGGCGGGTGAGCGACCTCGGCATCATGGAGAAGGCCGGCCGCGCGAGCGCCTGGAACCGCGTGGTGCACGAGCTCGGCGACACCACGGCGACGGCGGTCTCGCGCCTCGTCGCCCTGCGGGACGAGACCGACGACGTCACCGTGGCCGAGGCGTGCGAGCGCGCGACGAAGGCGCTCGTCGAGGGCGCGATGGACGTCTCCGACCGCCGCGGCCTCGCCCTTGCCTTCGTGGACGGCGGCCCGCTCGCGGACGCGACCCGAGGGGCGCGCCGGGCGATCGGCGCCGACTCCCCGACCCGCGAGGAGCTCTCCGCCGTCCTCGAGCGGCTCGAGGGCGCCCTCTCCCCCATCACCGAGATGGGGATCTACCTGGACGACAACGACTCGGTCTACCGCTACTTCAACTCCGTCGCCGAGCGCGTCCACTACAACCGCACCGCCGACGACGGGGGTCGCAGGGTCCGACTCGTCCCGGACGAGTACTACGCCGCCCACTCGGACGCGGCGCGCATCCTCGGCATGCTCGGTCGTCACGACGAGGCGCTCGCGCACGCGGATGAGCTCATGCGCATCGCCCCCGCGACGCCCGACGCCGCGCTCTGCAAGGTGCGCTGCCTCGAGGAGCAGACGCGCATCTTCGAGGCCGCCGACCTGCTGAGCGATGCCATCGCCTACTCGGCCACGGCGCGGGACATGTCCATCTGCTTCTATCGGCTCGCCTTCATGGAGTGGAAGCTGGGCAGGGGCGACCTCTCGGTGGCGTGCTACCAGCGCGCGATCGACCTCCACGGGGAGATCGCCGGCCAGGCGCGCCAGGAGCTGCGCGACCTCATCGAGGCGGAGGGCCCCAGGCTCGCCCTCCTCGACGACGAGCGGGTCGTCCCCGCGCTCGAGGAGGGAGGCCTTCCTGCCGGGCCGGTCGGGGCCCTGCGCGTGGAGCTGCGCGACGCCGTGGCCGCCTGCGCTGACGCGGGGATCTTCTCGGTGGCGCGGCCGCTCACGGGGGCGCTTCTCGAGCTCTGCCGAGACGACGCCCTCGTCGGCGTGCACCGCTCGCTCATGCGGCCCTAGGGGTCGAGAGGGACGTGAGGGCGGCGGGGCGAGGCTACCCCGCGATGCCGTCCGGATAGCTCTCCCGATACCCCTCGTACGCGCCCATGACGCGCTCGACGTAGGCGCGCGTCTCCGCGTACTCGATGTCCTCCGGGATGCTCCCGCCGTCCGCGAGCCACCCCTGGACGGCGCCGAGGCCGGCGTTGTACGCCGCGACGATCTCCTCCGTGGTGGAGAGGCTCTCGTGCAGGTACGCGAGGTACGCGCAGCCGTACTCGATGTTCACGAGCGGGTCGGAGAGGTCCGTCGGGCTGTACGCGTCCGCGTCGACGAGCCCCATCTCGGCGAGGTGGGCGGCCGTGTCGGGCATGACCTGCATGAGCCCCACGGCCCCCGCGTGGGACACCACGTCCTCGTCCCAGTTTGACTCGCACTTGATGACCGCGCAGACGAGCGCCGGGTCGAGGCCGTAGTCCTCGGCGGCGACCTTCACCGCCTCGGGATAGTGGGTCCCCAGGAAGAGGCGGCGCAGCGGCGAGGTGGGAACGGCCGCCATCACGAGCAGCGTCGCCACGGCAACGCCGATGGCGGCGAGCAGAATCGCGCGGGGGGAGACGCCGTTGGACGCCGCCCTATGCGTACCGCGCCCGCGCGGCGCGGCCTTTCCCCGTGCGGGTCCGACCGACCGCCGCCCCGAGGCCCTCCTGGCGGAGGGAGCGGGCGCCTTCGAGGCACGGCCGGTCGTCCTTCTCGGCGTGGGCCTAGGCCCGCGCCTCATGCCCGGCCCCCTTGGCGACGGGCGCCCAGCCGGCCTCCTCGCGACCCTTCCACCAGTCGCGGACCTCCTGGGCCATCACGTCCGCCGTGCGGATGTTGTTGAAGACGTGCGAGCTGTGGGCGCGCAGGTACGCCTCGCTCGGCTGCTGGTCGCGCCTGCGCTCGAAGTCCCCGCGGTCCATGCCGCGCTGGATGGCGCGGACGCGGCGGGCGTTCAGCGGGCAGACCACGCACACGATCTCGTCCGCCAGGTCGAAGGAGCCGCGCATGCGGTCGAGCAGCGGGACCTCCACCACCACGACGCGCTCGGCGGGCGCGGGCTCGCCGTTCTTCTCGGCCTCGGCGCGCGCCGCGTCCTCCTCCGCGCGCAGCTCGGCGACGCGGGCTCGCAGCAGCTCGTCGATGAGCGGGAGCTCGATCTCCTCGAGCGTGACGGAGCGCTCCATGCTCGAGAAGGCGCGCGCCGCGAGCAGGCGGCGGTTCACGGTGCCATCCGGGCGCACGACGTCGTCCCCGAACTCGCGGCAGATGTCCGGCAGGATGCGCGACCCGGGGGCGAGCGCCTGCCTCGAGAGGTCGTCGAGGTCGATGAGCGTGGCGCCGCACTCGCGCATGGTGCGGGCTATGGTCGACTTGCCCGAGGCGATGCCCCCGGCCAGATAGATGACGTGCATGCGTCCCCCTCCGTCGGCGATTGATCGAGGGATATCTTCGCATGCGCGCGCTTGCACGTGGCCCGCCAACGAGAAAAACCCGCCCATCTCCAGAGGGCGCCGGGACCTGTCCCCCTGCCAGGTCCCGGCGCGGCCGTCACGCCTCGGGCGAAGGGCCCGCCGGGCCGCGATACTCGGCGCTCCCGAGGCCGATGACGAGGTACGCGATCGAGGGGATGAGCGCAAGGGCGACGGTGAGGCCCATGCCCCGCCCGAAGGCGCCCGAGACCCGGTAGGCGAGCGCGCAGCCCGCCGCGAACGCCGCCACGCCGACCAGCGCCTCAAGCCAGACGAGCGAGTCGGGCAGCCAGTTCTGCGCGATGACGTTCAGGATCTCGAGGGCGACCACGCAGGCGCCGAGCGCACGGTCTCCCGACGCCCCCATGCAGATCTGCCAGTCCGCATAGAACGGGATGAGCGCCGCCCAGCTCGGCCGCCCCATCTTGCCGAGCGTCATCCACTTGCCCATGACGACGCAGATGACGAGCAGGATAAGCACGATCGGGGCAAAGAACGTCCAGCCGAGCAGCAAAGCGATGAGCGCGGTGTCCATGGCCCCTCCTCACGTACGCGCAATCACGGGCAGGGCCCCGGCCTATGCCGGGCCCCTCCTGGCAAGCGTCGCCGCCAGCGCGATGACGACCCCACACACGATTCCCAGAACGCCAGAGAGCACGAGCGTGCCCACGCGCCCCAGCGCGAGGTCGGCCACCATGAGTGCCGCGCCGAGGACAACGAGCGCCAGGCCGCAATTGCGGTGCCGCCTGGCCATTCCCAGCGCCGCGTCCTTCTCGCCCCGCTCCCAGAGCACGCGCGAGCGCACCATGACCTGACACACCTCCAGGGCGCAGCACAGCGTCACGACCACGAAGAGGCGGAGGGTACGAAGGGCCTCGCCTGAGACGAGCTCGCCTCCCCACATGATTCCCGAGGGTTCGGGCGCGAGGGCGCCCAGGACGGACACGGCCACCTCGCACGCGAGATACACCACCGTCAGGACCAGAAGGACGATGCTGGCGACCGCCCAACGCTGCGTCGTGGAGAAGCGCACCTCGTAGTGCTTCCCCGACGCCTCCTCCATGGCAGACGAGAACAGCATGGCATCCCCTCTCGCCGAGCACCGCCCATGCAATTACCACCTTTTATGCCCAATCTGACCGGCAAGGTCGGGAGGGCGGCGCGCGCGGAACCGAGCGGCGCGCTTTTCTCGGCAGACGAGCGCAATCGCCTCATCGGCGCACGGCGCCGCCCGCCACGTGCCACAGCTCCGCGCGCGGGAACCACGCGAGCTCGCGCTCGTCGTGCGTGACCCAGAAGACGGTGCGGCCCGCCGTCTCCGGCAGAAGGAACGCCAACACGCGCGCAACCGTCGCGTCGTCCATGCCCTTGAGCGGCTCGTCGAAGAAGAGCGCGTCGGCGTCCGCGAGCGCGCAGCGCAGGATGGCCACGCGCCGGCGCTGCCCGCCGGAGAGCTCGCGCACGGGACGCGCGTCCGCGGGCAGGCCCACCGCCTCAAGCGCCGCGCGCTCCCGGGCGAGAAACGCCTCGAGCTCGGCGCCGCGCATCCTGCCGTGCGGCGCGCGGATGTTCACCGTCGTCGTGAGCCCCTCCAGCAGCCGGTCCTCCTGGAACGTGGCGGCAAGGCGCGCTCCCGCCGGCCGCTCCACGGTGCCTGCGTCCGGCTCCGCAAGCCCCATCAGGAGGCGCAGGAGCGTGGTCTTGCCCGCCCCCGAGGGCCCCATGAGCACGTGCGCCCGGGCGGGCGCGAACTCCGCCGTGACGCCCGAGAGGACGCCCAGCTCGCCGTACGCCTTGGTGACGCCGCGCAATGCGAACCCGCCCGTCATGGCCTCGCCTCCCAGCGCGCCTGCGCCGCGGCCATCCCGCGCGAGACGGCCCACTCCACGAGCGCGGAGAGCGCCACGATGGCGACGGTCCACGCGAAGAGGCTCGGCGTGTCGAGATAGACCTTGGCGTCGTAGAGATGCTCACCGATGGTGAAGTCCGGAAGGCCGATGACCTCGGCCGCGATGCCCGCCTTCCACGAGAGCCCGAGCCCGAGCGATACGGCGGCGCGCACGTACGGCAGCACCTGCGGGGCGTAGACGAGCCGCACGCGCTCCCAGCCGCGGATGCCAAAGACCTCGGCCATCTCCAGGAGGTCGTGGTCCGTCTGCTCGATGCCCTCGAGCACGTTGGTGTAGGCGACCGGCAGCGCCATGAGGAAGGCGATCACGACGGAGAGCTCGCGCGAGGAGACCCAGAGCAGCACGAGGATGACGAAGGACGCCACCGGCACCGCCTTCACGGCGCCCATCACGGGGGCGACGAGCTCGCGCACGGCGCGCCAGCGGCTCGCGAGCGCGGCGAGCGCCACGCCGAGGGCGAGCGCCGCCAGAAAGCCGAGGGCGATCCGCCCGAAGGAGAGCGCCACCGACGCCCAGAACTCCCCCGTCGCCACGAGCTCGGCGAGGCGGGCGAGCACCTGCGAGGGGCCCACGAGGATGATCTTGAGGTCGATGGCGCGCGCCGCGAGCTCCCAGGCCACGAGCCAGAAGGCCACCGCGGCGAGGCGGGCGGCCCACGCGCGGAGCCGCCCGCCCCCCTGGGGCCCGAGGTTCTTCTCGCCCCGCATCAGGCGCTACGCGCCGTAGTAGAAGTCGTCGCCGGGGACGGCGCCGCCCACGGCCTCGGGGTTCTGGTCCGCGAGGACCTGAAGGTAGCCGGAGAGCCGCCCCTTCATCTCCTCCCCCGTTATGCAGACGATGTTGCACTCGGGGATGGCCTTCTTGGCCACCTGCGCGGGCACGATGTCGTAGGAGCCCACGAGCTCCGCGGCCTCGTCCACGTTCTCGTTCACGAAGTCGACGGACTCCGCGTAGTGCGCGAGGAAGACGTCTACGGCCGCAGGGTTGGCGTCCGCGAACTCGGAGCGCACGATGGCCACGCCCGTGACCATGGAGCTCCGCTCGTCGCCGGTCTGGACGCGGTCCCACTCCTCGGTGAGGTCGAGCGCCACGCGGATCTGGTCGTTCTGGGCCTGCGCCGTGGTGACGAAGGGCTGCGGCAGCAGCGCCACCGCGTCTCCCGAGGAGGCGGCGAGCGCGGCCACGCACTCGGCGTGCTCGCTCTTCCACTCGATGGTCACGTCCTCGCCCACGGCAAGGCCGTTCTTCTCGAGCACGTACGCGAGGCCGTACTCGGTCGTGGACCCCTTGCCCGAGGAGAGGATCGTCTTGCCGCGCAGGTCCTCCACGCTGTGGACGGTGTCGCCGAGCTCGCAGATGTAGAGCACGCCGAGGGTGTTGATGGCGATGGCGCGCACGCCGCCGTCGTTCTTGCTGTAGAGCGTGGCCGCCAGGTTGGCGGGCACGGCGGCGATGTCCACCTCGCCCTTGGCGATAAGCGGCGTGACCTCGTCCGGCGAGGCCATGATCTGGAACGTGTAGTCGTTGTCTGCCGCGTTGCCGGCCTCGGCCTCGCTCATGAAGCGCACGAGCCCCATGGCCGTGGGGCCCTTGAGGGCCACGGCGCGCACCGCGACGGGCTCGGTGGGCTCCTCCTGCGGCTCCTCCTCGGCCGCGGGCTCGCTTTCCGCCGGGGCCCCGCCGCCGCACGCGGCCAGGGCGAGCGTCATAGCGCCCGCACCCGCGACCTGCAGAAACGTCCTTCTGTTGAGCATGAGAGAACCTCCCCTTCCATGGTTGCACCAAGCAACGATAGCACGGGGAGGTTCCGCGGGCGCGTCCCTTTGGGCAAGCGGCACGAAGGCCGGGCGTGCCGAGCGCGGCCCCCTACGACTTGACCTCGAACTTGGTCCCGCACCTGGGGCAGGTGACGCGGAGCTTGCCCTTGCCGCGCGGCACGCGGACCCTCTGCTTGCACGAGCTGCAGCGGGCGTGCTTGTAGGACCTGAGCTCCGCCCAGGCGGCGCGGGGGTTCTGGACCCAGGGGCGCGCGGGGCCGAGCGCGTTCAGGAACGCCTCGTTCTCTCGCGCGCGGCTGCCGAGGTTCTTGGACTGGATGCGGAACATCGCGTAGACGATGAGCGCGAGCGCCACCCAGCCGAGCCACGACGTGCGCGCGAAGAGGTTCACGACCACCACCACGATCGCCACGTTGACGCAGAAGGTGGCGAGGTCGTCCGGCCCCTGCCGTCCCCTCAGCCAGTCCGCGAGCTTGCGCTGCCAGTCACCTGATGCCATCTCTCCCCCTTGGTCGCATATCAACCCTTTGCTGATACCCATTCCTGGCCGTCTCTACACACGGCGGCAGGCGGCGCCCCCTCCGGGTACGTACGCGCCCCTTCCGGATACGTACGCCCACACGCCCCCCAAGTTCTTATCGACACGAGAGAGCCCCAGGTCAGAGGCCCGGGGCTCTCGCATAAACTCCTGAACTGCGTACGTACCCGGAGGGGATGCGTACGTACCCGGAAACGGGACCCTCCGCCCCGGGGCCCGGCGAGAAGGACCTAGCGGCCCTCGCCCATCACGTAGGCGCGCGCCAGGCGCTCGGTCTCAACGAGCGCGTCCACGTGGCAGCGCTCGCGGCCGTGGGTGTTGAGGCACGCCATGCCGAAGGCGCCGCTGCGCAGGTCGTTGCTGTGGGTGTAGGCGCCGTTGGCGTCCGTGGAGTAGTGGAAGCAGACCTGCGTGGTCCAGCGGCCCTCGGTGCAGGCCGCGCCCGCGCAGGCGATCAGCGTGTTGGTGAGGTCCCAGTCGTAGGGGCCCTTGGCGTCGGAGCAGATGACGGCCACGGAGTGCTCGTCGGTGCCCGCGTAGTCGGGGCCGATGAGCGTGATGTCCACGGCCACGTACTCGGAGACCTCGGCCGGCACCCAGGACGCGCCGTGGCCGATCTCCTCGTAGATGGGGAAGGCGAAGAGCGTGTCGTACGCGGGCTTCTCGCCAGTCTCCTTGAGCCAGCGAAGGACGTCGAGAAGGACGGCGACGCTGCCCTTGTCGTCGATGTGGCGGCTCACGATGTAGCCGTTGTCGAAGGCCTCGAAGTGCGGGTCGATGCCGATCATGGCGCCCTCGGTCACGCCGAGCGCGCGGGCGTCCTCCGGGCTCTTGACGTCGGCGATCAGGCTCACGGACATGGTGTCCTCGGTGCGCGCGTCGGTCTTGGCCTCGGCCCACACGTGGACGGAGTGGTGGTTGCAGATGACCTGACCGGCCACCGTGCGGCCGTCGCGGCAGTGGACGAGGCAGGTCTCGCCCTCGATGCTCGCGTAGTTGATGCCGCCGAGCTGGCGGACGCGAAGGGTGCCGTCATCGTTGAAGCCGCGCACCACGAGGCCGATGGTGTCGAGGTGGGCGCCGATGCACACGGTCTTCTCGCCGCTCTTTCCGGGCACGCGGACGTAGGCCGTGGCCTTGTTGTCGACGATCATCTCGTAGCCCAGGTCGGCGAGCGTGTCGCGCAGCCATGCGTGGACCTCGGGGTAGTAGCCCACGGGGCTCTCCACCTCGACGCACTCGTGGAGGGTGTCGATCAGGTACTGGGGGTCGATCTGGTGGCTCAAGGCTCCTCCTTCGTCGTGGCGGGCGCGGGCCCGCCCTTCCCTTCTCGTCGCGCTATTCTACGCCTGCGGGCGCGCATAGAGCGCCACGAGCTCCTGCAGCACGTCCACCATGCGCTCGAGCTCGCGCACCGGCACAAACTCGCGCACGCCGTGGGCGTTGTAGTAGCCCGCGGAGAGGTTCGCGCACGGGAAGCCGCGGAAGGAGAGCTGCGAGCCGTCGGTGCCGCCGCGCATGGGCACGCAGAACATCTCCTGCCCCGCCGCGGCGTACGCCGTGCGGGCGTTCTCGATGAGGTGCGCGTACTCCGGGCGGCAGATAACCTCGGCGAGGTTGCGGTACTGGTCCTTGAACTCCACGGAGACGACGTCGGCGCCCATCTGCGCGTTCACGAGGGCCGCAGCGTCGCGCATGATCTTCTCGCGCCGCTCCACCTGCGCCCAGTCGTGGTCGCGGATGATGTAGTCCGAGGAGGCCTCCTCGCAGGAGCCCTCGATGCGCTCGAGGTAGAAGAAGCCGTCGTAGCCCTCGGTGAACTCCGGGCGCTCGGCGGCGGGCAGGAGCTGGTGGAAGCGGACGAGCGCCTCGGAGGCGTTGACCATCTTGCCCTTGGCGGTGCCGGTGTGGACGGAGACGCCGTGCGCGCGGACGAAGGCCTCCACGGCGTTGAAGGTCTCGTAGCAGAACTCGCCGAAGGGGCCGCCGTCGATGGTGTAGCCGTACGCCGCGCCAAAGGCGTCGAGGTCGAGGAGCGCCGCGCCGTGGCCGATCTCCTCGTCCGGCACGAAGGCGAGCGCGAGGCGCGGGTGCGGGAGCTCCGGGTCCGCCTTCAGGCGGGCGAGAAGGGCCACGCACTCGGCCACGCCGGCCTTGTCGTCCCCGCCGAGAAGCGACGTGCCGTCCGTG
This sequence comes from Thermophilibacter sp. ZX-H3, assembly GCF_052599055.1. NCBI lineage: Bacteria > Bacillati > Actinomycetota > Coriobacteriia > Coriobacteriales > Atopobiaceae > Thermophilibacter > Thermophilibacter sp. ZX-H3. The sequence goes on from NZ_JBQXES010000001.1 coordinate 63,425, forward strand.
ACCACGAGCTCCTCCCCCGCCATGCGCTCGAGCTCGGGGTTCATCTGGGGGCTCAGGGTCACGGGGCGGCCGTCGCGCCCGGTGCCCAGGGCGAGCTCGCCGCCCTCGTAGCGCACGACGCGCGGGCGCACCGGGTCGCCCCAGGACTGCCAGGCGGCGTCCAGGTGGCAGCAGAGGCCGAGCGTGGGCAGGCCCTCGGCGCCGGCGCTCGCGGGCCAGTGGGCCGTCACGTAGGCGTGCTCGTCAACGGTCACGTCCTCGGCGCCGAGCGCGCGCAGGTCCGCGGCCACGACCTCGGCAATCTTGAACTGGGACTCGGTCGACGGCACGTGGTCGGCGGTCAGGGGGTTGGACTGCGAGGGGACCTCGCAGTAGCGGATGAAGCGGTCGAGCACGTCAGACATGGCTGGCTCCAATCGACGATGCGTCCTTTGGTCTATCGGGCCTCGGTTTATCGGTCCGAGCGCGATTCTCCCACAAAGGCCCCTACAGATGAGTGACAGGTTTCGAACGGATGAGGCCCCCTGGGGCGCCCCGTCCGTCCAAAACCTGTCACTCGATCGCGCCAAATAAACCTGACGCCAGTGGCGCGCCAAATAAACCTGACGCCAGTGGCGCGGTGGCGCGGTGGCGCGGGGCGCGGCTACTTGGCGGAGAGCGCCGCCTCCGCCTCGGCGAGGGCGGCGGCCATGACGGGCTGGCGCTCCTCGGCGGTGAGCCCCTCGTCAAAGAGGTGGCACGCGCAGCGGTGTCCCGGCACGACCTCGTGCATCTCGGGCGCGCGCTCGCCGCAGACCCTCATGCACTGCGGGCAGCGCGTGTGGAAGACGCAGCCCTGGGGCGGGTTGGTGGGGCTGGGGACGTCGCCCTCGAGGATCTTCTTGTCCTGGATGCGCTCGTGGCGGATGCGCGGGATGACGTCCAGCAGCGCCTTGGTGTAGGGGTGCAGCGGGTTGTCGAAGAGCTCCTCCTTGCTGGCGAGCTCCATCGTGTGGCCGAGGTACATGACCATCACGGTGTCGGAGATGTGCTTGACCACCGAGAGGTCGTGGCTGATGAAGATGTAGGAGAGGCCGAACTTCTCCTGCAGCTCCTCCAGCAGGTTGATGACCTTGGCCTGGACCGAGACGTCGAGCGCCGAGACCGGCTCGTCGCAGACCACGACCTCGGGCTTCAGCACGATGGCACGCGCGATGCCGATGCGCTGGCGCTGGCCGCCGGAAAACTCGTGCGGGTAGCGGTACTTGTACGCGAGGTCCAGGCCCACGGCCTTCATGATCTGCTCGACGCGGGCGTCGCGCTCGGCGCGCGTCTTGTAGGTCTTGGCGATGTCGATCGGCTCGGCGATGATGTCGGCCACCGTCATGCGCGGGTTGAGGGAGGAGTACGGGTCCTGGAAGATGAGCTTCATCTTCTGGCGGGCGCGCGTGAGCTCGTCGCCCTTGAGCGCGGTGAAGTCCTCGCCGTCGAGCGTGACCGTGCCCTCGGTGGGCTCGGTCAGGCGCAGGACGCACTTGCCCGTGGTGGACTTGCCGCAGCCGGACTCGCCCACGATGGCGAAGGTCTCGCCGCGGTGCACCTCGAAGGAGACGTCCTCGAGCGCGTGCACGTAGGCGCCGGTCCTGCCGAAGACGCCCTTCTTCACGGGATAGCGCTTGGTGAGGTGCTCGACCTTGAGCACGACGTCCGTCATGTCGGCGTTTCTGCCCACGCTACTCACCCCACTTCTCTGAGTCGAACATCCAGCAGGCCACGGTGTGGTTCTCGTTGCCGTCGAGCGGCGCCACGTGCGGGCACTCCCTGCGGCAGACGTCCTTGGCGTACGGGCACCTCGGGTGGAAGGGGCAGCCCGAGGGCAGCTCGTCGAGCATGGGGACGTTGCCCGGGATGGCGTAGAGCTTCTCCACCGCGTCGTCGAGCGACGGGATGGAGTTGATGAGGCCAATCGAGTACGGGTGCTTGGGGTTGGTGAAGAGCTCGGAGGCGAGCGTGTACTCCACGAGGTGACCCGCGTACATGACGGCCACCCAGTCGGCCATCTCCGAGACGACGCCCATGTCGTGCGTGATGAGCATGACCGCCGTGCCCAGCTCCTCGCGCATGCGGTCGATGAGCTGGAGGATCTGCGCCTGGATGGTCACGTCGAGCGCCGTGGTGGGCTCGTCGCAGATGAGCAGCGCCGGCTGGCAGGCAAGGGCCATGGCGATCATCACGCGCTGGCGCATGCCGCCGGAGAGCTCGTGCGGGTAGCTCTTGAAGACCTTCTCCGGCGCGGGGATGCCCACGAGCTTGATCATCTCCAGGGCGCGCGCGTCGGCGTCCTTCTTGGGCATCTTGGGGTTGTGCACGAGGATGCCCTCGCGGATCTGGCGCCCCGCCGTCATGACGGGGTTGAGCGAGGTCATGGGCTCCTGGAAGATCATGCCGATCTTGCTGCCGCGGTAGGTGCGCATCTCGTCGCGCGTGAGCGCCGCGAGGTCAGCCCCCTCGAGCAGGATCTTGCCGCCCACGATCTTTGCCGGCGGCTGGGGCAGAAGGCCCATGATGGAAAGCGCGGTCATGGACTTGCCGCAGCCCGACTCGCCCACCACGGCGAGCGTCTCGCCGCGGCGCATGACGAAGGACAGGTTGCGGATGGCGGGCAGCGCCCCGTCCTCGGTGAACAGCGTCACCGAGAGGTCCTGGACGTCGAGAAGGACCTCGGCGCGGGCGGCCTGATCGAGCGCCTGCTCGGTGACCTCCTCCGCGACGTCGCGAAGCTCGGCGTTGACCGAGACGTTGGTCTCTGACATGGATCCTCCCCTCCTAGGAGCGCATCTTCGGGTCGAGGGCGTCGCGCAGGGCGTCGCCGAGCAGGTTGAAGGCCATGACCGTGATGATGATGGCGATGCCCGGGATGACGCTGTAGTACGTGCTCGACTGGATGTAGGGCTGGGCGGCGTTGATCATCTGGCCCCAGCTCGACATCGGCGGCTGGACGCCGAGGCCGAGGAAGGAGAGCGAGGCCTCGGACATGATGGCCGAGGGGATGCCGAGCGTGGTGGTGACGATCAGCGTGGAGACGCAGTTGGGCAGCAGGTGCTTCATGATGATGCGCCAGCTCTTGCCGCCCGAGAGGATGCAGCTCTGGATGTACTCGGAGCCCTTGAGGCGCATGACGTCGCCGCGCACGAGGCGCGCCGTGGACGCCCAGCCCAGAAGGCCGAGCGCGACGTACAGGTTCACGAGGCCCGGCCCCAGCGCGTACATGACGACGATGGCGAAGAGCAGGAACGGGAAGCTCGAGAATACCTGGATCACGAAGGAGATGACCGCGTCGACCTTGCCGCCGAAGTAGCCGGCGCACACGCCCGCAAGAAAGCCGATGACGAGGGCGATGGCCTGCGAGACCACGCCCACGGAGAGCGAGACGCGGCAGCCGTATATGACGCGGGAGAGGATGTCGCGGCCGAACTCGTCGGTGCCGAAGGGGTGCGCGGCCGAGGGGGCCTGGAGCATGTTGGTGAGCTCCTGGACGTCCGGGTCATAGGGCGCGAGCACCGGCGCCAGGATCGCCACGAGGGCGAGAAGGACGACGACGCCGAGGCAGAAGACGCCGACCTTGTTCTTCTTGAAGATGTTCCAGCTCACGGCCCAGTAGCTCGAGGCGCGGCGCTTGACGGGACCGTCGTCCTCGGGGCTGCCGGTGGGGACCTGGGCCTCGGAGGCGCGCTCGGCGACGTCCATGGCCTTCTGGACCTTGGGGCTGTTCTTGTCGCTCGTGAGGAGAGCCATTACTCAGCCGCCTCCTTCCCGAGTCGGATGCGCGGGTCGACGACCGCGTACAGGATGTCCACGATGAGGTAGACGGCCACGCAGATGACCGCGATGTACATGACGCCGCCCTGGATGAGGGGCAGGTCGCGGGAGTTGATCGCGTCGAGCAGGAGCTTGCCCATGCCCGGCATCATGAAGATCGACTCGATGAGGATCGAGCCCGTGAGGATCTCGCCGAGCTGGGTGCCCGCGATGGTGATGATGGGGATGAGCGCGTTTCTCAGGCCGTGGGCGATGATGACCGTCCACTTACGGACGCCCTTGGCCTCGGCGGTGCGCATGAAGTCCTGCGAGAGGACGTCGAGCATGCTCGTGCGCGTGACGCGGGCGATCGAGGCGGCGTAGCGCACGCCGAGCGCGATCACCGGCAGCACGAAGGCCTGCCAGGTCTTGATGCCGGAGAGAGGGAACCACTTGAGCGTGAGCGCGAAGACGATCTGGAAGATCACGGCCACCCAGAAGACCGGGGCGGAGATGCCCAGGATCGAGAGGGCCATGAGGGCGCGGTCGATCCACTTGCCGTGGTTGACGGCCGCGATGACGCCGATGAGGAGCCCGAGCGCGAGGGCGAACACGTAGGCGAGGCCGGCGAGACGGGCCGTGGTGAGGAAGGCCTGGCCCATGAGGGTCACGACGGGCTTGCTCTGCGTGTACGAGGTGCCGAAGTCACCCTGCAGCATGTTGGTGAGCCAGCGCGCGTACTGCACCTCGACGGGGTCGTTCAGGCCCATCTGCTCGCGGATGCGCTCGACCGTCGCGTCGTCGGCCATCTCGCCCACCATGATGCGCACCGGGTCGCCCGGCACGATATTCAGGACGAAGAACGTGATGGCGGAGATGGCGAAGACCACGCCGATCGCCAGCAGGACCCTCTTGATGAGAAAGCTTCTCACCGCCTGCTCCTTTCTTCTCGCTCGGGCGCGCCGCCCCCTCTCCTGCCGGATGCGCGCGCCGCAACGTGGGGCGCCCCGGCACGCAGGAGAGCCGTGCCGGGGTGCCCTCTCTCAGGACGTCGACTAGGCCGAGTAGTTCGGGTCGGACGTGTCGATGTCGATGTCGAACATGTGGTAGATCAGGTTGCCGACCTTGGCGTTCTTGACGTAGGACTTGGCGACGAAGGAGTTCTTCGGCCAGTACAGCGGAATCGTCGCAAAGTCGACGCGGGTGACCAGGTTGTCGGCCTGCTTGTAGAGGTCGGCGCGGACGTCCTGGTCCTGCTCCTGGCGCGCCTCGGTGACGAGCTGGTCGAACTCGGGGCTGTTGTAGAACGAGGACTTGCCCTTGGCGTTGTCGGAGAGGAAGTACGTGTAGAGGTGGTTGTCGCCGTCGGCGTAGAGCGGGAACCAGCCCACGGCCGTGATCTGGCAGTTGCCGTCGGCCCAGTCGGAGGACCAGACGCCGTTGTCCTCGATGGTGAGCTTGAGGTCGACGCCGATCTCCTTCCAGTAGCTCTGGACGACGGTCATGTACGTCTCGTAGAGGTTCGCGCGGATCTTGGCCTCGAGCTGAAGGCCCTCGGCGCCGGCCTCCTTGATGAGCTCCTTGGCGCGCTCGGGGTCATACGGGATCTCGGCGTCGGGGTCGTGGCCCGGGGTCTGCGGGGCGAGCCAGCCCATGGCGGGCACGCCGGCGCCGGCGAGGACGGTGTCCACGAGGGCCTGGCGGTCGATGGAGATGGAGAGCGCCTCGCGGACGCGCGGGTCGGTGAGGCCCATGTCGTCACGCAGGTTGAGGTTCACGAAGTGCACGCCGAGCGTCTCGTAGAGCGTGATCTGGTCCTTGACGTCCGGGTCCTCCTGGTACTGCTTGAGCAGCGTGGCCTCGAGGTCGCACCAGTCGATGTCGCCGTTCTTGAAGGCGAGGAGCTTGGTGTTGTTGTCGTCGTAGTAGATGATGTGGACCTCGTCGAGGGCGGGCTCGCCGTCGTGGTACTCGGCGAACTTCTCCATGACGACCTCGGTGGTGTCGTCGTTGGAGACGATCTTGTACTTGCCGGTGCCCACGCAGTCGGTGCCCCAGCCCCACTTGCGGCCCTCGGACTCGACCTTCTCGACGGCTGCCTGCGGGAAGATGTCCGCGTAGTTGATGCCGAGGTTGTTGATGAAGGAGACCATCGGGTACTCGAGGACGAAGGTGAAGTGGGTGTCGTCCTCTACGGTCAGGCCCTCGAGCTCGGTGGCCTCGCCGTTGAGCATGGCCTTGGCGCCCTTGATCATGTCATACATGTAGGTGGACTTGGCCGCGGTCTCGGGCTTGAACATGCGCTCGAAGGAGAACTTGACGTCGTTGGCCGTGAGCGTGGAGCCGTCGTGGCACGCGATGCCCTCCTTGAGGGTGCAGTGCAGGGTCACGCCGTCATCCTCGAACGTGGGGATCTCGGTGAGCAGGCACGGGACGAGCTCGTTGTCCTCGGTCCAGCGCAGCGGGGCCTCGAAGATGCAGTCGGCAACCGAGGAGGAGCCGGAGTTCGTGGAGATCTGCATGTCCAGGCCGAGCTTGGGGTTGGACTGGCCGAAGCGCAGGATCTTCTTGACGGAGCCGTCCTCGTTGGTGGCGGGGGCCTCCTCCCCGCCGCATCCGGCGAGGGCCGCGGTGGCGGTGGCGGCACCCGCGAGGGCAGCGCCCTTCACGAAGCCGCGACGGGTGATCTTGTCGCTCATTGACATTCCTCCCTTGGTTACGTGGCGCGCCTTCCTCCGGCGCGCGGCATCTTCATTATGGGAGGCCAACTGTCAGTCCCTTGAAACCTTAACGTACGATTTACTTTGCTAAAGTCCTCTCGGCTCCCCTCCCTTGAGCCCGGTCGGCCGTTGTCCCATCCGGGGTTTCGGCAATCCTGTCGACTTTGGCGTTGCCCAATCTGGGGTCGTGGCAGCGACCGGGCTGCCACGACCCCCAATCCCGCAACGGGGCGAGAAGAACGCCCAGTTGACGCTCCGCCCCGATTGCCACGACCCCCAATGCGACAACGCGGCCTGCCCGGAAATTGCCGCGACCCCCAATTCCGCAGCGCGCGGAGGCCAGCTCGCCCCCCCGACCGAAAAAAGGGCCGCCCCGTGGGGCGGCCCTTGCTGAGGCTCCGTGAGAGAGGCGCTACTCGGCGTCCTCGTCCTTCTCGGCAGGCTTGTCGCTCTCGGGGAGCGGCTTGACCTCGACCTCGGTGCCGAGGGTCTCGGCCGCGGCCTTCATGGAGAGGGAGATGCGACGACGGTCGAGGTCGATCTCCATGACCTTCACCTGGACGGTGTCGCCCACGGTGCAGACCTGGGACGGCTGGTCGACATGCTGCTTGGCCATCTCGGAGATGTGCACGAGGCCCTCCACGCCCTCGCCGAGGTCGACGAACGCGCCGAAGGTGACGAGCTTGGTGACGGTGCCCTCGACGATGGCGTCGACCGGGTACTTCTTGACGAGGGAGCGCCAGGGGTCCTCAGTGGTCTGCTTGAGGCCGAGGGAGATGCGCTCGCGGTTGAGGTCGACGTCGAGAACCTGGACCTCGACCTCCTGGCCGACCTTGACGACCTCGGAGGGGTGGTTGACGTGGTTCCAGGAGAGCTCGGAGATGTGCACGAGGCCGTCGATGCCGCCGAGGTCGACGAAGGCGCCGAAGTCGACGATCGAGGAGACGGTGCCCTTGAGGCGCATGCCGACCTGCAGCTTGGAGAGGATCTCCTGGCGCTCGGCCTTGCGGGCCTCCTCGAGGACGACGCGGCGGGAGAGGACGACGTTGTTGCGGTTGCGGTCCATCTCGATGACGCGGGCCTCGATGCGGGTGCCGAGGTAGGCGTTGAGGTCCTTGACGCGACGGAGGTCGACGAGGGAGGCGGGCAGGAAGCCGCGCAGGCCGATGTCGAGGATCAGGCCGCCCTTGACGACCTCAATGACCTCGCCCTCGACGGTCTCGCCGGAGTTGAACTTCTCCTCGACGGCGTTCCAGGCGCGCTCGTACTCGGCACGCTTCTTGGACAGGACGAGACGGCCCTCCTTGTCCTCCTTCTGGAGAACGAGCGCCTCGATCTCGTCACCCATGGCGACGACCTCGGCCGGGTTGATGTCCTTGCGGATGGAGAGCTCGCGGGACGGGATGACGCCCTCGGACTTGTAGCCGATGTCAAGCAGAACCTCATCGCGCTCGATCTTGACGACGGTGCCGGTGACAAGATCGCCCTCATCGAAGTCGGTCACGGTGCCGTCGATGAGGTTGTTCATCTCCTCGTCTGAGATGTCATCCAGGGAGAAGATGGACGAGTTCTGAATCTCACTCAAAGGTGGACCCCTTTCGAACAACGGGGCCCCGGTCGTCATGGTCGCTGCCTGCAGTGCCTAGAATCGTGGCGTCTACGTGGAAACTTACATGCTCTCGGGGGCCGACAGATACGGTTGTGCGGGCCCCTGTGCCCACACGTGGACTAGAGTAGCGTTATGTGAGTGTGTATTTCAAGCGGAACTCTTGGGTATCTAGTAATTTTCTTACAGGAAATCTGCGGGGACGTCGCGCGCGCCCGAGGCGACGCAACGTCCCCTGACGCGACCAGGGAGGCCACCGTGATACGAGCCGTGCTCTTCGACCTCGACGACACGCTGCTGCGCCTCAACCTCACGGCCTTCGTGGCGCGCTACGTCGCCGGCGCCTCTCGGCTGCTCGCCGAGGCCGCGCGCACGAGCCCGGCCGCCCTCGGGGTCCCCTTCGTGCGGAGCCTGCTCGCCATCGACTCGCAGGACCGGCAGGACTCGCTCACCAACGAGCAGCTCTTCAACCAGACGTTCCAGGCGGCCTCGGGCATCCCGCTCGACGACCCCGTCATCCACGACCTCATCGACTGCTACGAGCGCGAGGTCGTCCCCGGCTACGCGCGCGGCATCGTGGCGGCGCGCCCCGTCGAGGGCGCGCGCGAGGCCATCGACGCCGTCTGGTCCGAGGGCCTCGTCTGCGCGCTCGCCACCAACCCCACGTTCTCCCTCGCCTGCGACCGCGCCCGGATGGAGTGGGCGGGCGTCCACGTGGACGACTTCGCCCTCGTCTCCACCATCTCGAACTCCACGCGCTGCAAGCCGAGCGCCCGCTACTACCAGGAGTTCGCCAACCTCCTGGGCGTTCGTCTCGAGGAGTGCCTCATGGTCGGCAACGACGCCGTGCGCGACCTGCCGCGCGCCGACTGCGGCCTGCGCACCGCCTACGTGGGCCACGCCCGGCCCAAGCGCGCCGTCTGGCGCGGCTCCATGGCCGAGCTCGCCCGCGAGCTGCCGGGCCTGGTCCGCCGACTCAACGAGGCCGACGCGCGCAAGGCGCGCTGAGGCGGGGCGCCCGGGGCCGTTTTGGCGCCGCCCTAGAAGACCGGGGTGTACATATCCCCCTCCGGCTCAGACAAAGGGACAGTTGCGAGAATAGGTGAGGGGTAGATATGTACACCCCGGTCTTTTACCCATGCCACCTCGGCGCCAGAAGTCCCGCCTCATGGGGTGGCCGCCCCTCCCCCGTGGCCGGATAATCCCCCTTTTGCCGGGAACTCTCCCTGGTTGGGCGCAACCTTTGATGCGCCACAAGCCCCACGGGGCGAGAAGAACCGTCACGCTCCCGAATCCGCCCCTTTCCACGGCGGTTGGGCCGCCGCGGGCGCCGCCACAGAAACGCCGCCCCGCACGACCGCGGGGGTCGGGCGGGGCGGCGACGGGAGGTTCTTCTCGCCAGGCGGGCTGGCCGGGGCGCTACACCCAGAAGAGCATCTGGTTGTAGGTGGGCACGGGCCAGTAGTCCTCGCCGCAGACCTTCTCCATGGCGTCCACGCACTCGCGCAGGTGCGCCATGGAGGGCAGGACGTTGTCGCGGTAGGCGAAGCACTGCTCGAGCGGGTCGGCCACCTCGCGGGCGGAGGCGTTGTTCGCCTCGAGGTCGGCCGCGGCCTCGTGGATGGCGGAGATGCCGTCCGTGAGCGTGCGCACGAGCTCCTTCTCGACCGGGCTCTCGATGCCGATCTCGGCCTTGGTGGCCACGGACGTCGCGATGTCCCCCGAGTAGTCGAAGAGCGCCGGCAGGTAGAGGTGGCGCGCCATGTAGACCATGGTGTTGGCCTCGATGTTCAGGAGCTTGGCGTACTGCTCGGCCTTGGAGACGTAGCGGGCGTGGAGCTCGGCCTCGTTCAGGACGTGGTACTTGGCGTAGAAGGCCACGGTCTCGGGCGCGGTGATGCAGGAGAGGGTGTCCGGCGTGGTCTTGAGGTTGGGCAGCCCGCGCCGGGCGGCCTCGGCCTCCCACTCCTCGGAGTAGCCGTTGCCCTCGAAGAGCACGCGCTGGTGGTCGCGCAGGGTGTGGCGCACCCAGCGCATGGCGAGCGCGGTGAACTCGTCGCCCGTCTTGCCCTCGAGCTTGGTGGCGAAGCGGTCGCACTGCTCGGCCACTGCGGTGTTGAGGACCACGTTGGGGTCGGAGAGGTTCTGCTGGCTGCCGCACATGCGGAACTCGAACTTGTTGCCCGTGAAGGCGAAGGGCGAGGTGCGGTTGCGGTCAGTGGTGTCGCGCAGGAGGTCGGGCAGCGCGGGGACGCCGAGGTCCATGCGCTCGGCCTCGTGGACCTCCGGCTCCTCCTTGTGGATGAGCGCCTCAACGATCTCGTGGAGCTGGTCGCCGAGGAAGACCGAGATGATCGCCGGCGGCGCCTCGTTGGCGCCGAGTCGGTGGTCGTTGCCGGCGGAGGCGACGCTCATGCGCAGCAGGTCGGCGTGCTCGTCGACGGCGGCCACGAGCGCAGCCAGGAAGACGAGGAACTGCAGGTTCTCGCTCGGCACCTCGCCAGGCTCCAGGAGGTTCTTGCCGTCGGCGCAGATGGACCAGTTGTTGTGCTTGCCCGAGCCGTTCACGTACTCGAAGGGCTTCTCGTGCTCGAGGCAGGCAAGGCCGTGGCGCGTGGCCAGGAGCTTGAGCTTCTCCATCGTGAGGAGGTTGTCGTCGATGGCGAGCGATCCCTGCTCGAAGATCGGCGCGAGCTCGTGCTGGGACGGCGCGACCTCGTTGTGCTTGGTCTTGACCGGCACGCCGAGCTTCCAGAGCTCGTCGTCGACCTCCTTCATGAAGTCGTTGACCGTCGGGCGGATGGCGCCGAAGTAGTGCTCCTCGAGCTCCTGGCCCTTGACCGGCTCGCAGCCGAAGAGCGTGCGGCCGCAGTAGATGAGGTCAGGGCGCTTCTCGTAGTCCTCCTCCTTGATGAGGAAGTACTCCTGCTCGGGCCCGATCGTGGTGAAGACGCGCTTGGGCTCGCGGCCGAAGAGCGCGAGCACGCGCTTCGCCTGCTTCTCGAGGGCCACCTGCGAGCGCAGGAGCGGCGTCTTCTTGTCGAGCGCCTCGCCGTTGTAGGAGACGAATGCCGTGGGGATGCACAGGACCTCGTCCTTGATGAAGGCCGGGCTCGTGGGGTCCCACGCGGTGTAGCCGCGCGCCTCGAAGGTCGCGCGCAGGCCGCCGGAGGGGAAGGAGGACGCGTCCGGCTCGCCCTGGACGAGCTCCTTACCCGAGAAGGACATGAGGATCGTGCCGTCGTCGATGGGCGTGAGGAAGCTGTCGTGCTTCTCGGAGGTGATGCCCGTGAGCGGCTGGAACCAGTGGGCGAAGTGCGTGGCGCCCTTCTCGAGCGCCCACTCCTTCATCGCGTGCGCGACCTCGTTTGCGATGTCGAGGTCGAGCGGCTTGCCGTCGTCGATGACCTGGCGAAGCTCCTTGTACGTCGGCTTGGGAAGCCGCTCCTGCATCACGGCGTCCGTGAAGAGCAGGTTCCCGTACTCCTCTGTGACCTTGTCCTTGCCCATGTGCGCCCCTTTTCGTCGTCGGCGTTGTGGCTTACGGCGGAATACTCTAAGGGGTCATTATTTCACGACCGTTGCCCCCGCGTGAAGCTCGCGGTGACGTTTGGTTGCCGTCGTGGGGCGTCCCGGTAACGAACGGCCATATGCCGGACCGTGCGAAGGGGACAGTCACTTTTGCACGCGAACACCGTGCAAAAGTGACTGTCCCCTTCGCACGGTCCCCTCCGCACGGTCCTTCTCGCCTGTCACTTCTCCAGAAACCACTTCCAGGCCGGTACCACCCGCACGGTCCCGCCCGGCGTTGAGACCTCGTCCTCCTCGTCAAGCGTCACGAGCGTCGAGGTCGAAAGGTTCGTCTCGGCCATCGCCCGCTCCAGGTTGCCGACCTCGCTTCGATACTTTGTCGAACGGGCTCCACCCTCCCCCGGCCGCGTTGCCCCGCTCTCAACGGCAACCTGCACCAGCTCGTACTCGGCGGCGAGCAGCGCGTCGCCAACCACGAAATCCACCTCCGGGCAAGCTGGCGAGCTGTAGCGGGCAATGACCCGGTCGCGATCTCCAGCGTGACGCCGCTTGAGCCCCATGAAGACCGCGGTCTCCAGCCTCTGCCCCAGGTCGACGTGACTGGCGGGCGCCACGGCGAGCGAGAGTCCCTGGTCCACGGAGTACAGCTTGTAGGCCGCCTTGGGGTTGTCGGCAATCGAGCGCGAATAGTCCGCGAGCTTGAACGCCAGATGAGCGTCCTGGAAGTCGTCGAGCAGCGCATAGGCCGACTCACTCGATATGGAAACCCCGGCGCTGCGCATGGCGTTTACCTGCTTGTTCACCGAGAACTTCAGGCCCGTCGAGCGTAGCGCGGCGAGGGCGAGCCGCCGCCCCGCCCTGAACGACGCGTTCCCAAAGCGCTCGAGCACATCCTTGGTCACAATCTCGTCAGCATAGGCCTGCAAGAGCCGCACACGGTCGATGGGGGTCATGCCCTGGACCGCGGGAAAGCCGCCGATGTCGAGATAGCTGAGAAATGCCTGAGAGAGCGCCGCCGCATCGCGCGTCGTGAAGATCTGGCCGGACGGAAGCGCGTCCCACCCGTGAAACGAGCAGAACTCGGCGAAGTCGAGCGGCCAAACCTCCGTTGCAAGCGAGCGGCCCCTCAGCCTGGTGGGGATGTCCAGAGAGAGCAGCTTCGAGGACGAGCCTGTGAGCACGAGCGTCACGTCGTTCTGCTCGGCGACGCGCCGCGCGAACGACGCCCAGTTGGGTATGTCCTGGATCTCGTCGAAGAAGAGGTAGCAGCCCTGAGCCGCCGCGGGGACGAGCGCGTAGTAGGCGTCCAGGACCCGCGACGCCGTGAGCTCGTCGAGCTCGCCCAAGCGGTCGTCGTCAAAGGGGAAGTACAGCATGAGCTCCCGCGGAACGCCCGAGCGCGCCAGGTCATCCATGAGCTGGAACAGGCGGAACGTCTTGCCACAGCGCCGCACGCCGATGAGGGTTGTGATGATGTTGCGACGCGCGGGGGCGGGCAGCTCGCCAAGCGCGTCACGTCGGCGCACGTATGTCGGGAGCTCATAGGCAAGGTACTCCGCCACGAGCTGCTCATACATGGGGTGCTCCAATCTTCTTCGGATTTCGGAGAAGATTGTACCTTAACTTCTTCGGAATCCGAAGAAGTTTGGCGTGCGAGGGGGCCGTGCAGAGGGGGCAGCCACCGTGCAAAGGGGACCGTGCAAAGGGGACAGTCACTTTTGCACGGTGTTCGCGTGCAAAAGCGACTGTCCCCTTTGCACGGTGGCTGCCCCCTCTGCACGGTCCCCTCGCACGGCCCCCTCCGTACGGTCCTTCTCGCCTACAATGATGCGAGCCAACAGACGAGAGGACGCACATGCCAGACGCCACCCGCACCATCGCCGTCATCGACGGAAACTCCCTCATGCACCGCGCGTTCCACGCGATTCGCCAGCCCATGAGCGCGCCGGACGGGCGCGCCACCAACGCCCTCTTCGGGTTCTTCAACATGTTCATCAAGATGGTGGACACCTTCCGCCCCGACGGCGTGATCTGCGCCTTTGACAAGGGCAAGCCGCGCGTGCGCATGGAGATGCTGCCGCAGTACAAGGCCCAGCGCCCGCCGATGGACCCGGCGCTGCACGAGCAGTTCCCTATGGTGAAGGAGCTGCTCGGCGCGCTCGACGTCCCCGTGGCCGAGCTCGAGGGCTGGGAGGGCGACGACATCCTGGGCACCCTGGCCCGGCGCGGCGAGGCGGCCGGCTACGACATGTACCTCTTCACCGGCGACCGCGACATGTACCAGCTCACGACCGACCACGTGAAGGTCGTCTCCACCAAGAAGGGCGTGACGGACGTGGTGATCATGGACCCCTCCACGGTGGAGGACCTCTACCACGGCATCACGCCGGAGCTCGTGCCCGACTTCTACGGCCTCAAGGGCGACTCCTCGGACAACATCCCCGGCGTGCCCGGCATCGGCCCCAAGAAGGCGGCCGCCCTCATCGTGCAGTACGGCAGCCTCGACGAGGTCATCGCGCATGCCGACGAGGTCAAGGGCAAGATGGGCGAGAACCTGCGCGCCCACGTGGAGGACGCGCTCGTCTCCCGCAAGGTGGCCACGATCCGCACGGACGCGCCGATCGAGCTCGACCTCGCCGACGCGCGCTTCCCCACCTTCGACCCGGTGGAGGTCACGCGCGCGTTCTCCGCGCTCGGGTTCACGGGCATGACCTCGCGCCTCGTCCGGCTTGCCGGCGAGGACGCCGTCGCCGCCGCACGCCAGGCGCTCGGCGAGAAGGACGAGCCCGCCCCGGCCGGCGTGGAGCTGCCCGCGCCGCTCGTCGCCGACGACGCGCTCGCGGCGCTCGACGCGGCCGTGCGGGACGGCTGGGTCGGCGTGGCGCTCGACGACGACCGAGCCGACGGGGCGCTCTTCGGCCTCGCGCACGTCCTGTGGGCCTACGACGGCGAGCGGCTCCTGCGCCTCGAGGGCGACGCCGCCGACGGGGCGCTCGCCCGGCTCCTGCGCGAGGGGCGCGTGGCCGCCGGCGACGTCAAGGCGCTCATCCACGCGCTCTCCCCCGCCGACTCGTCCAAGCCCGAGCTCCTCTCGCCCGGCGAGGTCGACCCCGCCCGCATCTTCGACGTTGCCGTGGCCGCCTACCTGCTCGACTCCGAGCGCGGCTCCTTCGGCCCCGCAGAGCTCGCAGAGGCGTACCTCGCCGAGACCCTCCCCGCCGCGAGCGACGAGCTCCCCGAGGCGGCGCTCGACGCGGTGCGCGCGCGCCTGCTCGTGCCGGCGCTCTCCGAGCGCATGGAGCGCGACGGCGCCACGGGGCTCTTCCGCGACATGGAGATGCCGCTCCTGCCGGTGCTCGCCGAGATGGAGCGCGTGGGCCTCGGCGTGGACGTGAGCGTGCTCGCGGCCCAGTCCGCAGAGCTCGGCGCGGAGATCGAGGGCATGGTCGAGAAGATCCACGCCGCCGCCGGCGAGGACTTCAACATAGACTCCCCGCAGCAGCTCTCCCACGTGCTCTTCGACGTGCTCGGGCTTCCCACCTTCGGCCTCAAGCGCACCAAGCGCGGCTTCTACTCCACCAACGCCAAGGTCCTCGGCGACCTGGCGACCGAGCACCCCATCGTGGCCGAGGTCCTCGACTACCGCGAGCGCTCCAAGATCAAGAGCACCTACCTCGACGCCCTCCCCGCGCTCGTGGCGGGCGACGGGCGCATCCACACCACGCTCAACCAGACGGTGACGGCCACCGGGCGCCTCTCGAGCTCGGACCCCAACCTGCAGAACATCCCCACGCGCTCCGAGCTCGGCCACCGCGTGCGCCAGGCGTTCACGGTACCGGAGGGCAGCGTGTTTCTCGCCTGCGACTACTCGCAGATCGAGCTCAGGCTGCTCGCCCACCTCTCCGGGGACGAGCACCTGGTCGCCGCCTTCTGCGAGGGCGCGGACTTCCACGCCGCCACCGCGGCGCGCGTCTTCGGCGTGCCGGTGGAGGAGGTCACGCCGCAGCTGCGCAGCCGCGCGAAGGCCGTGAACTTCGGCATCGTCTACGGGCAGCAGGCCTTTGGCCTCGCGAGCTCGCTCAAGATTCCGCGCGCCGAGGCGCAGGAGATGATCGACCGCTACTTCGAGGCCTACCCCGGCGTGCGCGCCTTCCTCGACGAGGCGGTGCGCGTCGCCCACGAGCGCGGGTACGCCGAGACGCTCTACGGCCGCCGCCGGCACATCCGCGAGTTCCAGCAGCGCAACCGCCAGCTCATCGCCTTCGGCGAGCGCACGGCGATGAACCACCCGATGCAGGGCACCGCCGCGGACATCATCAAGATCGCGATGGTGCGCGTGGAGCGGCGCCTCCACGAGGAGGGCCTTGCCGCCAAGCTCGTGCTGCAGATCCACGACGAGCTGGACCTCGAGGTCCCCGAGGCCGAGGTCGAGGCCGTGAGCGCGCTCGTGCGCGAGACGATGGAGGGCGTGGTGAAGCTGCGCGTGCCGCTGCTCGCCGAGGTCTCCTATGGTGCCAACTGGGCGGAGGCCAAGTGATGGCGAGCTGGGAGGAGTTTGCGCGCTCGGCGGGAGAGAGGCTCGCGACGGGCGAGAGGGACGCGCGCCCCGGCGCCCTCATGCAGGTGCAGGCCTGGTCGGACGGCTCGTCGCGCGGCAACCCGGGGCCAGGGGGCTACGGGGCGGTTCTTCGCTACGCGGGGCCAGACGGCCACACCTATGAGCGCGAGCTCTCGGCGGGATATCGCCGAACCACCAACAACCGCATGGAGCTCATGGGGGCGATCGCGGCGCTCGAGGCGCTGCGCCGCCCCTGCGCGGTCACGATGACGACGGACTCGCAGTACGTCTGCAACGCGTTCAACAAGAACTGGATCGGCGGCTGGCTCCGCCGCGGATGGAAGACCGCGAGCAAGCAGCCGGTGAAGAACGTCGACCTCTGGAAGCGGCTGCTGACCGCCTGCGACTCGCACGAGGTCACCTGGGTCTGGGTCAAGGGCCACGCGGGGCATCCCGAGAACGAGCGCTGCGACGAGCTGGCGACGTCCGCCGCCGACGGGACGGGCCTTCAGGAGGACGCCGGCTTCGAGGGATAGCGGCGGCGCGAGGCTCTTCTCGGTCGTTCTTCTCGCCCGCCTCCCGTTCTTCTCGCCCGCGTCCCGTACTTCTCGGCCGCCTCCCCTCCCACCTCCTTAGGTGAGCATAATCTTCGAACTAGCACGACTCACCTAAGGACGAGGCGAGAAGAACAACTGGGCAAACGTCACTCACCTAAGAAATTCGTGCAAGAAAGTTCGATATCTGTGCTCACCTAAGTCGCGGGGCGAACCGCGAGCGAGCAAGCGGGGCAGCGCGGCAAGGGCGCGAGCGCGTCGTAGGCGAGTTTTTCACCCGTCTTCCCGGCCCTTCTCGCCGGCTCTTCTCGCCGTGCGCTAAGTGAGCAAAGACTTCGAACTTTCTCGACTCACCTAAGCGCGGGGCGAGAAGAACAACTGCGCTAACGTGACTCACCTAAGAAAACCACGCAAGATAGCTAGATTAATTTGCTCACCTAAGCGCGCAGGAGAGCAGGGCGCGCAGGAGAGTAGGGCACACGGGAGAGTAGGCGCACAGGAGAGCGCGGCCTCCTGGTCGCCTCGCCGGGGAACGGCAGCCGTGTCGGCCGGCGGCCGGCGGCGCCTCACATGCGAAACGCCGCCACGAGCTCGGTCACGCCGTTGAAGACGAGGCCGAAGCCGGCAATGGAGAACATGAGGTCGACAAGGGCAAACGGCGAGGCCACCACGAGCACGCCGAGGATGACGGTGAGAACGGCGAGCACCGTCCCCATGCCGGCGGCCGGGGAGCCCAGCGCCGCGAGCGAGCGCGCCTCCGCGAAGTCGCCAAGGCCGGAGAAGAGGATGAACACGCCCACGATCACCACGAGCCAGTTCACGAACATCCCGGGCCAGAACCAGAGAATGGCGCCGAAGACCAGCTCGACGAGGCCGACGAAGAGGTCGGACTGCGTCGAGACGTCGCGGGCGCGGGCGTAGCCCACGAGCGTGATCGCGCCCGTGATGGCGAGCACCCCGCCGAAGAGGGTCGTGAGGAAGAGCGCCACGCCGGCCGGGTTGAGCAGGATCACCACGCCGGTGAGAAGCGAGGCGATTCCCATGAGGACCACCGTCGCGCGGGCGCGCTGGAACGAGTTAGCCATGATGCCACCTTAGGTTGGGCGACGGACTCTCCGTCGCATGACGTCTTTCTACCCTCTTGCCCCGCGCGTCAACGCGGTGCGCCCCGCCGGCGCGATACACTAGCCACGTGGGATCTCTCGGAAGCGACGCGAGGAGGGGCCATGCCCGCGCTCATCACGCACCACATATTCGGCGAGGACGTCATCGCGAGCCTGCCCGACGGCATCGTGAGCGGCGAGGAGGAGAAGCTCGCCTTCCTGCTCGCAAACCAGGGTCCGGACCCCCTCCTCGCCCGGTTCTCGGCCCTGCCCGCCACGGCGCGCGCCTGTCACCGCCTCGCGCGGCTCATCCAGGGAGGCTGCGTCACGCGCGCGTTCTGGGCGCTGCGCGACGGCGTGAGCCGCCTGCCCGCCGCCGACAAGGGCGTCGGGCGCGCCTTCGCGCTCGGCTTTCTCGGCCACTACGCGCTCGACCGCGCGGCGCACCCCCTCGTCGTCTCCCAGCAGCGTGCCCTCGTCGAGGCGGACCGCACGCTCGCCGCAGTCGCGAGCGACGTGCACGCCGTGATCGAGTCGGACATCGACAGCTGGATCCTCTGGGAGAAGCGCGGCGCCACCGTGCTCGAGCGGCCCGCCGCCGGGAACCTCATGCGGACCGAGCGCGTCGAGCGCGTGGGCGGGGCACTCGTCTCCCAGCTCTCGCTCGCCGTCTTCGGGCTCGAGCTCGGGGCGCGGGAGTACGCCGGCAGCGTGCGGGACCTCGAGCGCGCCTACCGCCTCATCGACCCCGCCGGGTCGCCGCGCGCGCGTGCGGTCAGTGCCCTCGAGCGGCTCGCGCGCGGGCGCTCCTGGGCAGCGGCTGCGGCGCACTACGTGCGGCGCGACGAGGACTGCCCCGCGGCAAACCTCGGCTGCCTCCCCTGGCGCGACCCCTTCACGGGGCGCATCCGCTCCGAGAGCCTGGCCGACCTCTTCGACGAGGCGCGCCTCTCCTACCCCGCGCTCGCCGAGGCATTCGTGCGCGGGGACCGAGGCGGCTTCAGGAGGCTCGTCGGCGGGCTCGACTACGCGGGGCGGCCGGGGACGGACGACTGACGTCGGCGGCCCCTCCCCTCCTCTTCGCGTTTGCACGTGCAAACGCGCCGGCGCATGGCATGGCGAGAAGAACCATCAAGCCCCTGAGCAGCACGGATGCGAATCAGTCACCACGGCGCCCCTCGCGTTTGCTCGTGCAAACTCGAGGGGTGCCGCCATTGGCGTGCGTCGGGAGACGGGACGAGGCCGGTGGGGCGCCACGGCCGGGGCGCGGCCCTAGAGCCAGACGAGGGTGTCGGGCGGCTCGGGACCCTCGTCGGCGGGGCGGGCGTCTCGGGAGCCCTCGCCCCACGTCGCCGACTCCTCGAGCCAGGGGCGGCGACGCTCCGGAAGCGCGGAGAAGGGCCGCTCCTCCCCGTCCTCGAGCCAGACGAGGGACTCGGCCTCGTGCGCCGGGGACTCCTCGACGCCCGGCGTCGGGTCCTCGGAGCCCGCCACCACCGTGGCCGACCCCCGGACGAACATGATGCCGACCGGCCCGTCCATGGCTATATCCCCAGCTCGGCGGCTGCCTCTGCCGCGCAGGACAGGGCGTCTGCTATGGCGCTCACCACGAGCGAGGACCCCGTCCTCGCGTCACCGGCGAGAAAGACGGGCGTCTCACCGGGCGCCGCGGCGCGATGGGCGCCCCCCTCGGTGACGGGAAGCCCCCGCTCGCCCACGGAGACGCCCAGCGCGTCCAGCACGCCGCGCTCCGGGCCCGTGAAGCCGCAGGCTATGAGCACGAGCTGCGCCGGGACCTCGCGCTCGCTGCCGACGACGCGCTCGGGCGCGCCGCCCGACCAGTCGAGGTCGGCCACGCGCAGGCCACGGACCGCGCCGTCCGCGTCGAGAAGGACCTCGAGCGTGTCCACGCCCCAGGAGCGCATCTCGCCGCCCATGGACGCGATGGCCTCGGCCTGGCCGTAGTCGGTCTTGAGCGTGGAGGGCCACTCGGGCCAGCGCGTGACGCCCGGGCCCGGCTCGGCGGGACGCGGCAGGAACTCGACCTGCCGCAGCGAGCGAGCGCCCTGGCGGACGGCGGTGCCCAGGCAGTCGTTGCCCGTGTCGCCGCCGCCGACGACCACCACGTCGCGGCCCTCGGCGCTCACCGCGGGCTCGCCGCCGTCCAAGAGCGCCCGCGTGGAGGCCGTGAGGTAGTCCACGGCCCAGACAACGCCGCCCGAGGCAAGCCCCTCCTCGAAGCCCGCCGCGGCGAGCCCCCGCGGCCGGCGCGCGCCCGCGGCCACGACCACGGCGTCGCTCTCCGCGAGGAGCGCCGACGCCACGTCCTTCTCGGCAGCGTCCGTGTTGAGGCGAAACTCGATCCCCAGCTCCTCCATGAGCGCGACGCGCCGCGCGACCACCCGCTTCTCGAGCTTCATGTTGGGGATGCCGTAGGTGAGCAGGCCCCCCGCGCGGTCCGCGCGCTCGACGACCGTCACGCGGGCCCCGCGCCGGGCGAGCTCCCACGCGGCCGCAAGGCCGGCCGGCCCGGAGCCCACCACGGCGACGCGCGGGGCGCCCGGCGCCGCCGGCGGGAAGCGTCGGGGGCCGCCATGCGCCCACTCCCAGTCGGAGATCGCGCGCTCGTTGTCGTGGATCGTCTCCGGCTCGCCGTGACAGCCCAGGTTGCAGGCGGCCTCGCAGAGCGCGGGACACACGCGGCTCGTGAACTCCGGGAGCGGGGAGGTGAGCGCCAGCCTATCGGCGGCCTCGCGCATGAGGCCCCGATAGAGGAGGTCGTTCCACTCGGGGATGAGGTTGTGGAGCGGGCAGCCGCTCGGGCGCGCGCCGCCGAAGCCAAGGCCCGTCTGGCAGAACGCCACGCCGCACATCATGCAGCGGCTCGCCTGCGCGCGGCGGCGGGCCTCGTCAAGCTCCCCGTGGAGCCCCTCGTAGTCGAGCACGCGCTCGGCCACCGGCCGCAGCGGCTCCGTCTCGCGGTCAACCGTCAGGTACGCACCAGGCCTTCCCATGCTAGCCCTCCCTCATGACGTCGAACGCGCGCTCGAGCGCGGCCTCGCGGGACGCGCCCGCTGCCTCCGCCTCGGCCACCAGGCCGAGGACCCGCTCGTAGTCGCGCGGTATCACCTTCACGAAGCTGTCACGCGCCTCGTCGAACTGGTAGAGGAGCTTGATGCCGCGCGGGCTCGCCGTGCGGCGCACGTGCTCCTCCACGAGCGAGCGCACGAGCTCGAGGTCCTTCTCGCCCGGCTCCTCCAGGTTCACGAGCTCCCGGTTGCAGCGCCTGGCGAGCGTGCCGAAGCGGTCGTAGACGTAGGCCACGCCCCCCGACATGCCCGCGGCGAAGTTGGGGCCCACCTCGCCGAGCACGACCACGGTGCCGCCGGTCATGTACTCGCAGCCGTGCGCGCCCACGCCCTCCACCACCACCGTGGCGCCGGAGTTGCGCACGCAGAAGCGCTGGCCCGCAAGGCCGTTCACGAAGGCGCGCCCGCCCGTGGCGCCGTAGAGGGCCACGTTGCCCACGATGACGTTCTCGTCGAACTTGTAGGTGGCGCCGTCCGCGGGCCGCACGGAGAGGACGCCGCCCGAGAGGCCCTTGCCGAAGTAGTCGTTGGCGTCGCCCGCCACGTTGAGCGCGACGCCCGCCGGCAGGAAGGCGCCGAAGCTCTGGCCCGCCGAGCCCGCGCAGTCAACCGTGACCGAGCCCTCCGGGAGGCCGTCGGGGTGCGCGGCCGTCACGCGGCTGCCGAGTATCGTGCCCACGCAGCGGTTCACGTTGTCGATGTCCGCGCGCAGGCGGATGGGCTCGAGGTGCGCGCGGGCGCGCTCGGTGTAGGGCACGAGCAGCGTGGCGTCGAGCGTGCGGCCGAGCTCCAGGTCGGCCGCCATCTCGGGCAGGAAGCGCGGCGCGTCGGCGCCGGGGATCTGCCGCCCGAACTCGCAGACGCCGGGGGCGAGAAGGTCGGAGAGGTCCAGGCGGTTGGCCTTCCAGTTGGCCTCCCCGGCGACGGGCACCTGCGTGAGGCAGTCGGCGCGGCCGACCATCTCGTCCACCGTGCGAAAGCCCAGCGACGCCATGATCTCGCGCAGCTCCTCGGCCACGAACGTCATGAAGTTCACCACGTGCTCGGGCCGTCCCGAGAAGCGGGCGCGCAGGCGGCAGTCCTGCGTGGCCACGCCCGCCGGGCAGGTGTCGCGCTGGCAGTCGCGCTGCATGAGGCAGCCGCAGGCGATGAGCGGCATCGTGGCGAAGCCGAACTCCTCGGCGCCCAGAAGCGCCGCGATCGCCACGTCGCGCCCGCTCATGAGCTTGCCGTCCGTCTCGAGCACCACGCGGGAGCGCAGGCCGTTGCGCAGGAGCGTCTGCTGCGTCTCGGCGAGGCCGATCTCGAACGGGATGCCCGCGTGGTAGATGGAGTCTCGCGGGGCGGCGCCGGTGCCGCCGTTGTGCCCGGAGACGAGGATCTTGTCGGCCCCGCCCTTGGCCACGCCCGTGGCGATGGTGCCCACGCCCGCGAGGGCGCAGAGCTTGACCGAGACGCGGGCGCCGGGGTTGGCGCACTTGAGGTCGAATATCAGCTCGGCGAGGTCCTCGATCGAGTAGATGTCGTGGTGCGGCGGGGGCGAGATGAGGCTCACGCCAGGCGTTGACTGACGCACCTCGGCGATCCACGGGTAGACCTTCTTGCCGGGCAGATGGCCGCCCTCGCCGGGCTTGGCGCCCTGCGCCATCTTGATCTGGATCTCGGTCGCGGAGACCAGGTAGCGGCTCGTCACGCCGAAGCGCCCGGACGCCACCTGCTTGATCGCGGAGCGCGCGGAGTCGCCGTTGGCGCGCGGCGTCTCGCGCGCGGGGTCCTCGCCGCCCTCGCCGGAGTTGGAGCGGCCGTGCAGGCGGTTCATCGCCACGGCGAGGCACTCGTGCTGCTCGCGCGAGATGGAGCCGTAGCTCATGGCGCCGGTGTTGAAGCGCCGCACGATCTCGCTCGCGGGCTCCACCTCCTCGAGCGGCACGGGCGCGCCGGCGGGCGAGAAGCCCATGAGGTCGCGCAGGGTGACGGCGCGTCCGGGCCGGTGCACCCACGCGGAGTACTCCTTGAAGAGGCCGTAGTCGCCCTCGCGGCAGGCGCGCTGCAGGAGGTAGATGGCCTTGGGGTCGATGAGGTGCTCCTCGCCCGCCGGGCGCCACTTGGTGAGGCCGAGCGTGGGGAGCTGGTCCGGCGCGGGGGACGCGGCGAGCCCCGTCGCGGCGGCGCGGCGCGCGTCGAGCTCCCGCTGGAGGTCGTCCGCCGTGAGGCCGCCCACGCGCGTGGCCGTGAAGGTGAAGCACTTCTCGACGAGCTCCTCGGAGAGCCCCAGGACCTCGAAGATCTGCGCGGAGTGGTAGCCCTGCATCGTGGAGATGCCCATCTTGGACATGACGGAGACGATGCCCGCCGTGACCGCCCGGTCGAAGTTGGCGCAGGCCTCCTCCGGGGAGAGCGCGAGCTCGCCGCGGGCGCACAGGTCGCGGATGCAGTCGTGCGCCAGGTACGGGTGGATGCCGCTCGCCGAGTAGCCCACGAGGCACGCGAAGTCATGGGCGCAGAGGGCGTCGCCGGTCTCCACCACGAGGTCCGCGCGCGTGCGCAGGCCGCAGCGGATGAGGTGGTTGTGCACGCAGCCGAGGGCGAGCGGGGACGGGATCGGCGCCTCGCCGGAGCCCGCGCGGTCGGAGATCACCACGATGTTGGCCCCGGAGCGCACGTCCTTCTCGGCCTGCGCCGCCAGGGCGTCCAGGGCCTCGGCCAGCGCGTGCGGGCCCGCACCGGCGGGGTAGGTCGCGCTGAGGCGCGCCACGGCGAAGCCCGCGCGGTCGATCGCGCAGACTCGCCGGAAGTCGGCCTCGGAGAGGATGGGGCCGGGCAGGCGCACGAGGCGGCAGGCGTCGCGGCAGTCCTCGAGGAGGTTCCCGTGGTTGCCGAGGTAGAGCGTCGTGCTCGTGACCATGCTCTCGCGCAGCGCGTCGATCGGCGGGTTGGTGACCTGCGCGAAGAGCTGATGGAAGTAGTCGAAGAACGAGCGCGTCTTGGTGGAGAGGCACGCGAGCGGCGCGTCCACGCCCATCGACGCCAGCGGCACCGACCCCTTCTCCGCCATGGGCCGCACGACCTCGTCCACGTCGTCGTAGTGCCAGCCGTAGGCGGCGAGGCGCGACGCGAGGGAGGGGGCGGCGCCGGCAGGCGGCGTCGGCCCGTCCTGCGGCGCGGGCTCGGGCAGGTCCTGGAGCTCGATCGTCTCCTCGTCGATCCAGTCGCGATAGGGCTTCTCGCCCGCCAGGCGGTCGCGGACCTCGTCGTTCCAGACGACGCGCCCCTGCACGGGGTCCACCTCGAGCATCTCGCCGGGGCCGAGGCAGCCCGTGCGCAGGATGTTCTCGGGCTCGACGTCGATGGTCCCCACCTCCGAGGCGAGGATCAGCCGGTCGTCGCGCGTCACGTAGTAGCGCGCGGGTCGCAGGCCGTTGCGGTCGAGCGCGGCGCCGAGCATGCGCCCGTCGGTGAAGACGATCGCCGCGGGGCCGTCCCAGGGCTCCATGAGCATGGACTGGTAGGCGTCGTAGGCGCGGCGCTTCTCGCCGAGGGCGGGGTTCTTGTCCCAGGGCTCGGGCATCATGAGCGTGACCGCGCGGTCGAGGGGCCGCCCGTTCATGACGAGGAACTCGAGCACGTTGTCCAGGATCGCGGAGTCAGAGCCCTCGCGGTTGATGATCGGCATCACGCGCTCGAGGTCGGCGCCCAGCACGGGCGAGTAGAGCCGCGGCTCGCGGGCGCGGATCCAGGAGACGTTGCCGCGCAGGGTGTTGATCTCGCCGTTGTGGATGAGGTAGCGGTTGGGGTGGGCGCGCTCCCAGGAGGGCGTGGTGTTGGTGGAGTAGCGCGAATGCACGAGGGCGAGCGCGGTCTCCACCGCGGCGTCGTTGAGGTCCAGGTAGAAGCGGCGCATCTGCGTGGCGACGAGCATGCCCTTGTAGACGATCGTGCGGCTGGACATGCTGCAGACGTAGAAGATCTTGCCCTCGAGCGCGGGCGTGGCGTCGGCCGCGCGCTCGATGGTGCGACGGCAGACGTAGAGGCGGCGCTCGAAGTCCTGGCCCCGGGCCACGTCCTCCGGCCGGCGCAGGAACGCCTGGTAGATGGTGGGCATGCAGGCGCGCGCCGTGGAGCCGAGGTCGTGCGGGTCCACCGGGACCTCGCGCCAGAACATGAGCGGCACGCCGCACTCGGCGCAGCCGCGCTCGAAGACCTGGCGCGCCGCCGTCACGCCGGCGGCGTCGTCGTGCGGCAGGAACAGCATGGCCACGCCGTAGTCGCCCTCGTCGGGCAGCAGCTGGCCCTCCTTCTGCGCCTCCTTGCGGAAGAAGCGGTGCGGCACCTGGAAGAGCACGCCCGCGCCGTCGCCGGTGTTGCGCTCGAGGCCCTTGCCGCCGCGGTGCTCCAGGTTCACGAGCACCGAGAGCGCGTCGTCGAGCGTCTGGTGGCTGCGCTTCCCGTGCAGGTGCGCGATGGCGCCGATGCCGCAGGCATCATGCTCGAAGCTCTCGCGATAAAGACCGCGGTTCATGGGACTCCCCTCGTTCGACTTCAAGGGGAGTCTACGGCGCGCCCGCGCCGGGCGAGAAAAACGAGACCGACTTGCTACGCGCTCGCCACGCAGGCGTTTCTCGCCCGCCATCCGCGAGACGCGCGCCGGAAACGGGCGGGAAATCTGCGCCGCTCACGCGCGGGCCGGGCCGCGGCGAAGAATGGCGCCGCGGCGCGGCCGAAGACGCGCTACCATGGACGAAGGGGGAATCGATTCCATGCCGAGGAAAGGCGGTCCCATGCTCGAGGACTATGCTAAGGCTCGCAAGCTCGGCCTCAGGCAGGTCGAGCGCGACGTCTCGGACGGCCACTACCCGTACCCTCCCGCGCTGGACGACATCCTCAAGAACCAGGGCTACCAGGGCGAGGTGCCCATCGGCCTCGCCGAGGTGGACCTCTCGCTCATCGCGGGCACCAAGACGCGCGGCAGACAGAACATGTTCTCCAGCAGCTTCTACCCCATCGCAGAGCCCGAGTCCGAGTTCGCGATGAAGTGGAGCGACCTCATCGACTCCCAGCGCGCCGAGGGGCTGCGCGACCCGATCGTCGTCTACGAGTACCTGCAGCGCTTCTACGTGCAGGAGGGCAACAAGCGCGTCTCCGTCTCGCGCTATCTGGGCATGCCCACGATCCTCGCCAGCATCACGCGCGTGACGCCCATGCCCTCCGACGAGAAGGGCCTGCGCGTCTACCACGAGTTCACGCGCTTCTACCGCGTCTGCCCCATCTACGGCATCACCTCCTCCGAGGAGGGCTTCTACGCGCGCCTCGCGGCGCTTCTTGGCCGCGACCTCGAGACCCCGTGGCCCGAGGACGTCGTGCGCGACCTGCGCGGCCTCTTCGACAGCTTCTCGGCGTCCTTCCGCGCCCACGGCGGCGACGGGCTCGACCTGCAGGTGGGCGACGCCCTCGCGAACTACATAACCATCTTCGGCTTCGAGCACCTGCGCGGCCTCTCCCCCAAGGACGTGGACGCGCAGGTCGAGAAGATCTGGGGCGAGTTCGTGGTCACGCAGGGCACGGGCGCCCGCGCCTACCTCGAGGACCCGAGCGCGGAGCGCACGGCGCCGCTGCCCAAGCTCAAGAACCTCGCCAAAAAGGCCGTGCTCGCCAAGCCCTTCCGCGTGGCCTTCGTCTACGACCGCAACCCCCTCTCCTCGGGCTGGATCTCGCTCCACGAGCGCGGGCGCTTGAAGCTCGAGGAGGCGCTCGGCTCGACCGTCGCCACCTCGGCCTACACCGACCGCAGCTCGGACGCCGCGTTCGACCAGGCCGTGGACGACGCCGTGGCGCAGGGCGCCGACCTCGTGGTCACGTGCGCCGCGGCCCAGATGCGCCAGACCCTGCGCGCCGCCGCCGAGCACCCGGGGCCGGCCTACCTCAACTGCTCCGTGAGCCTCTCGCACAGCGCGGTACGCGGATTCTACGGACGCATGTACGAGGCCAAGTTCCTGCTCGGCGCCCTGGCGGCGAGCCTGGCGGGGCATCACAAGATCGGCTACGTGGCGGAGTCCCCGGTCTTCTCGACCGTCGCGGAGATCAACGCCTTTGCCATCGGCGCCCAGATGGTCGACCCGTACGTCACGGTCTACCTCAAGTGGTTCTCGGCAAAGGGCTACGACTGGCGCCGCGAGCTGCGCGAGGAGGGCGTCCACATCATCTCGGGGCGCGACTACGCCAACCCGCTCGCCCCCAAGGAGTCGTGGGGCCTCTACCGGGTGGAGGACGACGGTGCGGAGACGCACCTCGCCGAGCCCGTCTGGAAGTGGGGCCGCTACTACGAGATGCTCGTGCGCTCCATCCGCAACGACACGTGGAAGAAGGAGGGCGAGAAGATTCAGGGGCAGTCGCTCAACTACTGGTGGGGCATGTCGGCCGGCGTGCTGGACGTGCGGCTCGCCGACGACCTGCCGCGCGGCCAGCGCATGCTCGTGGACGTGCTGCGCCAGTCCGTGCTCTCCGGGCGCGTCCACCCGTTCACGGGCGAGCTGCGCGCCCAGGGCGGCGACGTCGTCCAGGGCCCGGAGTCCGGGCGCCTCACGAGCGAGCAGATCGTGCGCATGCGCTGGCTGAACGAGAACGTGGTGGGCCGCCTGCCGGAGCAGCGCGAGCTCGACCGCGACGGCCTCGTCGAGGTGGAGGTGGCAGGCGTCATCCCGGTCGACCCCTCGACGGTGCTGCTCAAGGACACGAGTCGCTAAGGGGCGGGGCGTGAGGATCCTCTTCATAGCCGACGAGGAGGAGGGCTGGCTCTACGACCACTGGGACGCCGAGCGCGTCGCGGGCGTGGACCTCGTCATCTCCTGCGGCGACCTGCCGGCGGTGTACCTGGAGCACATCGTGACCCTCACCAACGTGCCGCTCCTCTACGTGCAGGGCAACCACGACACCGCCTACGACCGGCACGCCCCCGAGGGCTGCGTCTCCATCGACGGCCAGATCCGCGACTTCTGCGGCCTGCGCATCATGGGGCTCGGCGGCTCCATCCGCTACAACGACCGCGTCCACGGCTTCACCGAGGCGGAGATGGGCAGGCAGGCGGCGCGCCTGACGCTGCTCGCCCAGGCGACGGGCGGGGTCGACGTCATCGTGACGCACGCGCCCGCGCGCGGGTACGGCGACCTCGAGGACCTCCCCCATCGCGGCTTCGAGGCCTTCAACCGACTCCTCGAGCGCACGCGCCCGCGCTACCTGGTCCACGGCCACGTGCACCTCAACTACGGGCGCATCGAGCGCGTGCGCGAGCATGCGTGCGGCACCACGATCGTGAACGCCTTCGGGTCGCACGTCATCGAGATTCCCGACGAGGACATCATACAGCGCGGCGGCCTCTTCCGCCCCGAGGGCGTGTAGGGGACGGGAAGACGGGCGCGCCGTCGTTGCGCCTCTCGCTTGACGTCCTTCTCGCCGCCGGCGCTTAGGTGAGCAAATAACGTGAACTACCACGACTCACCTAAGGGGCGAGAAGAACGATGACCTCGGCAAACGCCACTCACCTAAGAAATCGATGCAGGATAGTTCCGATTTTTTGCTCACCTAAGCGGGCAGGGCCCTACGGGCATGTCGACGACCGGGACCTCGACACAGGGGCGGTGGCGCAGCCGAGGCCGCGCCGCCGCCCGAAGACGCGCTGGCGAGAAGAACGACGCCGCCTACGCCTTGCCGAGGCAGGCGGCGCCGGTCTGGCGGATGTTGGTGAGGTAGACGTTCTCGCGGCCAAAGTAGCCGGCCATGTAGTCCACGTAGCCCGCGGTCTCGGCCTTGGGCAGCACGCACATGATCACGCCGGCGAAGCCGCCGCCGTGCAGGCGGCACACGCCCGCGCCGATCTTGCGCAGGTAGAGCTCGGTGAGCGCGAGCGCCATCGGGATGGGCTCCTCGGCGGGCATGCCGGGGACCACGGCGTTCTGCAGCCACTCCCAGGAGCTGCGGCCGGAGGCAGTGATGAGGTCGAGCACGCGGTCCTTCTCGCCCGCGTTGATCGCCGCCTCGGCGGCCTCGACGCGACCCACCTCCTCGAAGTAGTGCAGGGCGCGCAGCACTGCGCGGTCGCCGCACGTCCCGCGCAGCTCGGAGAGGCGCGCGAGCACCGCGTCCTCGCTCGTGTCGCAGAGGTTCTTGACACCGAGCGCGGCGGCCACGGCATGCATCTCGTTGGGGACGGAGGAGTACTCCTCGGAGAGGTCCGCGTGACCCTTGCCGGTGTTCACGATCACGAGGTCGCAGCCCAGCTCGTCAAAGCCAAAGTCCACGCGCTCGTACTTCACGCCGTCCGAGAAGTCCAGAAGGATCGTGCCGCCCACGGCGCAGGCCATCTGGTCCATGAGGCCGGAGGCCTTGTCCCACCAGACGTTCTCGGCGTACTGGCCGATGCGCGCGTAGTCGGCGCGCTCGATGGCGTCGTCGTTGTAGAGGTGGTTGACCATCTCGCAGACGAGCATCTCGAAGGAGGCGGACGAGCTCACGCCGGCCGACGGGATGACCTCGGAGGAGCACACGGCGTTGAAGCCGCCGATCTTGAAGCCGCGCTTGGCCGTGGCCTCGAGCATGCCGGCTACGAGCGTGGTGGAGCCGCCGCCGTGCGGGATCTGGTCGATCGCGCCCGTGTCCACGACGATGGCCTCGGGATAGCCCTCGCTCCAGATGGTGACGATGCCGTCATCCGTGCGCTGGGCGGCGCCGATGCTGTCCATCGTGATGGAGGCTGCCAGGATCTTGCCGCCATTGTGGTCGGTGTGGTTGCCGATGATCTCCGTGCGGCCGGAGGCCGTGAAGAACTCGGGGTCGCCGGCGCCGAAGGCCTCGTCGAAGCGGGCGACCAGCGCGGCGAGGCGCTCGACGGCGCGCGCCGCGTCCTCGCCGTAGACCGCGGTCAGCGCGTCGGTCGTGGGAATGCCCATGGGTAATCTCCTCTCATGCGTGGAAAAGTGACAGGCACTTTTCCACCTAGCGCACGCTCGCGACAAAGCGCGCGAGCGCCTCCCTGCCCTGCTCGTCGTCGGCAAAGACCGCACAGTGCTCGAGCACCTGCGCGAATACCTGGCCGATCTCCTCCTCTATGACGGCGTCGAGCGCCGCGGGGTCCACGCTCGCGACGTTCTCCGGCGCAAACTCGGGATGCCGTCCCAGGACCTCGGCCGTCCACGGCGCGTGGCTCGCCACCTCGGGCACCGCTGCCGGGTCCTCGCCCGCCAGGATGACCTGCTTCAGGCGGTCCATCTCGCCGAGCAGGCGCGCCGGGAGCACCGCGAGGCCCATGACCTCGATGAGGCCGATGTTCTCCTTCTTGATGTGGTGCAGCTCCTGGTGCGGGTGGAAGATGCCGAGCGGGTACTCGTCGGTCGTACGGTTGTTGCGCAGGACGAGGTCGAGCTCGAAGGCCTCGCCGCGCCGACGCGCGATGGGCGTGATGGTGTTGTGCGGGGTGCCGTCCGTCTCGGCAAGCACGCCCACGGAGGCGTCGGAGTAGCCGCGCCAGGCCACGAGGATCCTGTCCGCCAGCTCCACGAGGCGCTCCGGGTCGTCGGCGTCCAGGCGGATCACGGACATCGGCCAGTCCACCACGCCGGCGCGCACGTCCTCGAAGCCCGGGAACGAGACCTCCTCGCGCAGGCCCGCCCGCGCCATGGCGAACTCGTAGCAGCCGCCCTGGTAGTGCTCGTGGGTGAGGATGGAACCGCCCACGATGGGCAGGTCGGCGTTGGAGCCCACGGTGTAGTGCGGGAACATCGTCACGAACTCGAGCAGCCGGCGGAACGTGGTGCGGCTGATCTGCATGGGCACGTGCTTCTCGGACAGCACGATGCAGTGCTCGTTGTAGTAGACGTAGGGGCTGTACTGCAGGTACCACGGCTCGCCCGCGAGCGTGAGCGGGATGAGGCGGATGGTCTCGCGCGCGGGGTGGTCGAGCCTGCCGGCGTAGCCGAGGTTCTCGGGGCAGAGCTGGCAGCGCGGGTAGGGCTCGTGGTCGCTCTTCTTGGTGAGCGCGGCGGCGATGGCCTTGGGGTCCTTCTCGGGCTTCGAGAGGTTGATCGTGATGTCGAGGTCTCCGTAGCGCGTGGAGGTGACCCACTTGCGGTCGCGCGCGATGCGGTAGGAGCGGATGTAGTCGGAGTCGAGCGCGAGCTGGTAGAAGTAGTCGGTCGCGCTCTTGGGGGACTCCTCGTAGCGATCGCGGAACGTGCGGGTGACCTCGCTCGGGCGCGGCGTCACGCACCCCATGAGGCGCGTGTCCAGAAGGTCGCGGCTCGCGATGCCGGGATCGCACACGCCGCGGGCCACGGCGTCGTCGAGCAGGCCGGCGAGGATCTCCTCGAACGGCGGCAGCTCCCCGGACGCGACGACGTCCCCGACGGCCTCGCGCGGGACGTACGAGCCCTCCGGCTCGTAGGAGAGCGCATCGAGCATGAGGTTGGCGGCATAGGTGACGTCATCCTGCCCGATGAGGCCCCGGTCGAGGGCGTAGGCGACGAGCTGCGCCACGCCCCTCTCGACGGCGCCTGCCTGATAGTCGTCCATATTTCCTGGGCTCCCTTCTTCGTGGGCTCCCCCCGAACCCTGCCAAACATAGCTATGGAAACGATATCGCAATCGAGGGTGGCCGTGGCCCACTTCCGTGAGCGGCGTGCCCGGTGGCGGTGCCAGAGGGGCCCTGCGGCGAGCATGCCGTAACGCACGGAATCGGGTGCCGCAGGGGGCGATTCCGTGCGCGGGGGCATGCTCGGGGATCTGTGCACTGAGGCATGCCCGATGGAGCCCGACAGGACGGCGGGCACGCCATGAGGCCGCGACGAGCATGCCCAGGCGCACGGTTGCGCCGAGCATGCCCAGGCGCACGGTTCTTCTCGCCTGTCGGCGGATTCCGTGCGCGGGGGCATGCTCGAGCCCGAAGGCGCCTGACACGAACCGTCGCGAGTCCCCCGCGGACCGGCCGTGCGGGGGACTTGCGACGGTCCCTCCTGCCAGAGCGTCGCCTAGGCCCCGCACACGGGTCATGCGGGGGACTCGCGACGGCTCCCAGCCGGCGGCCCGGCATGCGAGAAGAACGGCGCGGCGAGAAGAGCGGCGAGCGGCGCCAATCCGCCGGCGAGCGGAAATCTCCGGTTCTTCTCCCCCGGCGACGCAAGGTGCGCTATAGTTGCGCTCAAGCAGTTTTGGAAACGTTTCCAATCCATCCGCCCCCTCCTCTTCCCTTCCTGCTAGAATGGTTTGGAAACGTTTCCAAAGCAGCTCCAACCGAAAGGCGGCGGGGCAAGAGACGAGGTGACCCATGGACATCAGGGACATCGCGGAGCGCTCGGGCTACGGGGTCGGGACGGTCTCGCGCGTCATCAACGGGCAGCCCAACGTCAGCGACCGCGCACGCAAGCGCATCCTCGCCGTGATGGCCGAGTGCGGCTACGAGCCCAACTCCAACGCGCGCTACCTCAAGATGCGCTCTCAGACGCCCGTGGCCGTCTTCGTGATGGGCGTCGGCAACCGCATGTTCGACGACATCCTCGGGCCCCTCCAGGCCGCGCTCGCCCGCGAGGAGGAGGAGATCGTCGTCACCTACCTCACGGGCGAGGTCAACGAGGTCCGCGCCGCCATCGACTACCAGCACGCGCGCCACCCCAAGGGGATGGTCTTCCTCGGCGGCGAGCTCGAGAGCTTCCGCGCGTCCTTCCACGAGGTGGAGACGCCGAGCGTCCTCGTGACGGCGAGCGCCGAGGGCCTCGGCTTTGCCAACCTCTCGAGCGTCACCATCGACAACGAGGCGGCGGCGAGAAGCGCCGTGGGGCACCTGCTGGCGCGAGGGCACCGCAGGATCGGCATCGTCGGCGGCAACCGCGCGAGCGGGCAGATCGGCGAGCTGCGCCTGCGCGGCGCCGACGAGGCCCTGCGCGCGCACGGCATCGAGCTCGACTACGAGCGCGACTACGAGCCCTGCGACTTCATCGAGCGGGGCGGCTACGAGGCCACGCGCCGGCTCCTCGAGCGCGCGGGCGACCTCACCGCCGTCTTCGCGCTCGGCGACGTCGTCGCCTTCGGGGCGCTGCGCGCCATCGCGGACCAGGGGCTCGACGTCCCCGGGGACGTCTCGCTCGTGGGCTTTGACGACACCGCCTTCTCCCAGTACGCCGTCCCCCGCATCACGACGATCCGCCAGGACGCCGCGCGCCTCGCCGAGCGCGCCGCGCGGCTCCTCCTGGGCGCCATGCGCGACGGCTCCCCGGCGCGTCACGAGCTCGTGGACTTCGAGCTCGTCGAGCGAGAGAGCGTCCGCTCCCTCTGACCCGTGACGGCGGCGGGGGGCGCCCCGCCGAGAAAGGAGGACGAATGAGAACCTCGGGCATCCTCATGCCCATCACGTCGCTCCCCTCCCCCTGGGGGGTGGGCACCATGGGCGGCGAGGCGCGGGCCTTCGTCGACTTCCTGGCGCGCGCCGGCGTCTCCATCTGGCAGGTGCTGCCCATCGTGCCCACGAGCTACGGGGACTCGCCCTACCAGTCCTTCTCCACGTACGCCGGCAACCCCTACCTCATCGACCTCGACGACCTCGCCGCCGAGGACCTGCTCGTGCGCGCGGAGTACGCGGGCGTGGACTGGGGGCGCGACCCGGGGCGCGTGGACTACGGCGCTCTCTACCGGGGCCGCTTCGACGTGCTGCGGCGCGCGGTGGGCCGCCTTAGGGAGGCGCGCCCGGCCGAGCTCGCCCGCTTCTGCGAGCGCGAGGCCGCGTGGCTGGACGACTACGCCCTCTTCATGGCCCTCAAGGACCGACACCGCGGCGCGCCCTGGTCCACCTGGGCGGACGCGCTGCGCCTGCGCCGCCCGGACGCGCTCGCCCGGGCTCGCGAGGAGCTCGCCGAGGACGTCGCCTTCTGGCAGGGGGTCCAGTGCCTCTTCTTCGAGCAATGGGGGCGCCTGCACGACTACGCGCGCGCCGCGGGCGTGCGCATCATGGGCGACCTCCCCTTCTACGTGGCCGAGGACAGCGCGGACGTGTGGAGCCACCCCGAGCAGTTCCAGCTCGACGCCGACCTCAAGCCCACCGAGACCGCGGGCGTGCCGCCCGACGGCTTCTCCGACATCGGCCAGCTCTGGGGCAACCCGCTCTTTGCCTGGGACCGCATGAAGGCGGACGGCTACGACTGGTGGTGCCGCCGCATCGCCTTCCAGCTCGGGCTCTACGACATCCTGCGCATCGACCACTTCCGCGGCTTCGACTCCTACTTCGCCATCCCCGCCGGCGCCGCGACGGCGGCGGGCGGGCGCTGGCGCAACGGCCCCGGAATCGACCTCTTCCGCGTGCTGGAGCAGCGGCTCGGGCGCTGCGACATCGTGGCGGAGGACCTCGGCTACCTCACCCCCTCGGTGCACCGCCTGCTCGAGGAGTCGGGCTTCCCCGGGATGAGGGTCCTCGAGTTCGCCTTCGACACGCGCGACGGCTCGGGGGCGGCGTACCTGCCCTTCGCCTACCCCACCAACTGCATCGCCTACGTGGGCACGCACGACAACGACACCGCGCTCGGCTGGCTCGAGACGGCGCCGGCCGACGACGTGGCCCTCGCCCGCGAGTACCTGCACCTCGACCCGGCCGAGGGCGAGGGCTGGGGCATGATGCGCGCCATCTGGGCGAGCGCCGCGGACACCGCCGTGGTGCAGATGCAGGACCTGCTGGGCCTCGGCAGCGAGGCGCGGATCAACACCCCCTCCACCCTCGGCGGCAACTGGATCTGGCGGGCGCGGCCGGGGTTCGCGAGCCGGGAGCTCGCCCAGCGCGTCCACCGGCAGATGGAGCTCTACCGCCGCCTGCCGCCCATCAAGGTCGTCCCCGACGAGTACGCGCGCGGGGCAGGCGGGATCTGGTGACGACCGTGCAAAAGTGCCTGTCCCCTTTGCACGCTTTGCACGCGAGAAGAACGAGGAGGAGCACGATGGACATCGAGAAGAACCTGGGGCTGACGCTCGCCGGGATGGGCGCCACGCTCGACGACGCCACGAACGCGCAGATCTTCTGCGCCCTGCTGCGCATGGTGCGCGACCTGGAGACGGACATGCGGCCGGCGGCGGGAGACCGCAAGCTCTACTACTTCTCCGCCGAGTTCCTGGTGGGGCGGCTCCTGCGAGCGAACCTCGTGAACCTCGGCCTGGCGGACGAGGTCGAGCGCGTCCTTTCCGCCCACGGCACCACACTCGCCGCCGTGGAGGACTGCGAGCCCGAGCCCTCGCTCGGCAACGGCGGCCTGGGACGGCTCGCCGCGTGCTTCCTCGACTCCATCGCCTCGCTGGGGCTTCCCGGAGACGGCGTGGGCCTGAACTACCACTACGGCCTCTTCCGGCAGGACCTCTCCCAAGGCGTGCAGCGCGAGGAGCCCAACCCCTGGATCGCGCCCGAGTCCTGGCTGATTGACACCGGCACGTCCTTCTCGGTGCCCTTTGGCCTTGGCCCGCTCACGGCGCGCATGTACGACATCGAGGTCCCCGGCTACGAGAACGGCGTGGTCAACCGCCTGCACCTCTTTGACGTGGAGGAGCCGTCGCCGGCGCCTGAGCACGGCATCGCCTTCGACAAGGGCGACGTCCGCCACGGCCTCACGAGCTTCCTCTACCCCGACGACTCCGACGAGGCGGGCAGGCTCCTGCGCGTCTACCAGCAGTACTTCATGGTCTCCGCCGGCGCGCAGCTCATCCTGGCGGAGCTCGCGGAGCGGGGCTTTTCCCCGGAGGAGCTTGCCGAGCACGTGGCCGTCCACATCAACGACACCCACCCCTCGATGGTGATCCCCGAGCTCGTGCGCCTGCTCATGGAGCGCGGCGTCGCCTTCGAGGACGCGGCCTCCATCGTAGAGCGCGCCTGCGGCTACACCAATCACACCATCCTCGCCGAGGCGCTCGAGACCTGGCCCATGCACTACCTCGAGCAGGTGGCGCCCGGCATCGTGCCCGTCATCCGCAAGCTGGACGCGCTCGCCCGCACCCGCACGGACGACCCCCGCATGGCCGTGATCGACGGCGGCGACGTCGTGCACATGGCCAACATGGACGTGCACTTTAGCCACGCGGTGAACGGCGTGGCCGCGCTCCACACGCAGATCCTCGTGGAGTCCGAGATGCGCCCCTTCGCCGAGCTCTACCCCGAGAAGTTCTCCAACAAGACGAACGGCATCACGTTCCGCCGCTGGCTCATGGGCTGCAACCCCGCGCTCGCCGAGCTCATCACCGGCGCCATCGGGGATGGCTGGAAGCGCGACGCCTCCAGGCTGGAGGACCTTCTCGCCCTGCGCGGGGACGCCGCCTTCGTGCAGGGCCTCCTCGACGTGAAGGAGGACAACAAGAGGCGCCTGGCCGCGTGGCTCGCCGCCGAGCAGGGCATCCAGGTGGACCCGCACTCGGTCTTTGACATCCAGGTCAAGCGCATGCA
Organism: Thermophilibacter sp. ZX-H3; assembly: GCF_052599055.1. NCBI lineage: Bacteria > Bacillati > Actinomycetota > Coriobacteriia > Coriobacteriales > Atopobiaceae > Thermophilibacter > Thermophilibacter sp. ZX-H3. The sequence continues at coordinate 99,808 of NZ_JBQXES010000001.1, forward strand.
CCAGTACAAGCGCCAGCAGATGAACGCCCTCTACGCCATCTGGAAGTATCTGCAGATCAAGTGTGGAAACGTTCCCAACAGGCCGCTGACGATGGTCTTCGGCGCCAAGGCCGCGCCGGCCTACGTCCTGGCCAAGGACACGATCGCCCTGCTCCTGGCACTTGGGCGCCTCATCGCCGAGGACCCGGAGGTCGCGCCGTGGCTGCGCCTCGTCTTTGTGGAGAACTACAACGTCACGGCCGCCGAGCACCTCATCCCCGCCGCGGACGTCTCCGAGCAGATCTCCCTTGCGTCCAAGGAGGCGAGCGGCACCTCCAACATGAAGTTCATGGCAAACGGCGCCCTCACGCTGGGCACCCTCGACGGCGCCAACGTGGAGATCGCGGAGCTCGTGGGGCGCGAGAACATCTACCTCTTCGGACGCTCGTCCGAGGACGTGATCGGCCTCTACGCGCGCGGCGACTACCGCCCCTGGGACCTCTGGCAGGCGGACGGCGAGCTCGCGGAGGTGCTGGACTTCATCTGCTCGCCGGAGCTCCTCGCCCGCGGCGACGCGGGATGCCTCACCCGCGTCTACCGGGACTTCGTCGCCAAGGACTACTTCATGGCGCTGCTCGACGCCCGCGACTACGTGAGCGTGAAGGAGCGCTGTCTCGCGGACTTCGAGGACCGCGCCACCTGGGGCGAGAGGGCCCTCGTGAACGTGGCGAAGTCCGGGTTCTTCTCGTCCGACCGCACCATCCGCGAGTACGACCGCGACATCTGGCACCTTGCCTAAATGGGGACGTGCCTAAAACGTGCAAGAACTTGCACAAAAGAGGCACGTCCCCTTTTGTGCAGAGAGGAGAATGACATGACCCGCAACAACGTGAGCGCCGAGTGGTGGAAGCAGGCCGTGGTGTACCAGGTGTACCCGCGCAGCTTCTACGACGCCAACGGAGACGGCCTCGGCGACATCAAGGGCGTCACCGCCCACATGGACTACCTGCACGCCCTGGGGATCAACGCGATCTGGCTCTCGCCGTTCTACCCCTCCCCGCTCGCCGACGGCGGCTACGACGTGGCCGACTACCGCAACGTGGACCCGCGCCTGGGCACGCTCGAGGACTTCGACGAGATGGCCGCGGCGGCGCACGCCGTCGGCATCAAGGTGATTGTTGACATCGTGCCCAACCACACCTCGACCGAGCACCCCTGGTTCAAGGAGGCGCTCGCCGCCGGCCCCGGCTCGCCCGAGCGCGACCGCTACGTCTTCCGCCCCGGCCGCGGCGAGCACGGCGAGCTGCCCCCCAACGGCTGGAAGTCAACCTTCGGCGGCCCCGCCTGGGAGCCCGTGGGCGACGGCGAGTGGTACCTGCACCTCTTTGCCGTGGAGCAGGCCGACCTCAACTGGAAGAACGCGGACGTCCACGAGGACTTCAAGCAGACGCTGCGCTTCTGGAGCGACCGCGGCGCGGACGGCTTCCGCATCGACGTGGCGCACGCGCTGGCCAAGGACCTGGAGAGCCGCCCGCTCGCCGACTGGCCGGACGACCCCGACCAGGGCGAGCCCGGAGACGAGAACCCGCTCTGGGACCGCCCCGAGGTGCACGAGATCTACCGCGAGTGGCGCCAGGTCTTCAACGAGTACGAGCCCGCGCGCTTTGCCGTGGCGGAGGCGTGGGTCGTCCCCGAGCACCAGTGGATGTACGCCTCCCCCGACGAGCTGGGGCAGGTCTTCAACTTCCAGCTTTCCGACGCGGGGTGGTTCGCCGACGAGTTCCGCCTGGCCATCGAGAAGGGCCTCGCCGCGGCCGAGCAGTCCGGCTCCACCACCACGTGGGTCCTCTCCAACCACGACATGCCGCGCCACCCCACGCGCTACGGCCTGCCGCAGGTCCGCTCCGCGGTGCACCACCAGCTCGTGACCGACTGGCTGCTCCGCGACGGCAAGACCTACTACGAGGACCGCGACCTCGGCACCCGCCGCGCCCGCGCCGCCCTGCTCATGGAGCTGGGGCTTCCCGGCTCGGTCTACCTCTACCAGGGCGAGGAGCTGGGCCTCTTTGAGGTGGCGGACATCCCCTGGGGCGCGCTCGAGGACCCCGAGGCGGCCATGACGAGCCACGGCGACGCCATCAAGGGCCGCGACGGCTGCCGCGTGCCGCTGCCCTGGAGGGCCGTGGACGAGTCGGGCGACTTCGGCTTCTCCGCGCCCGTCGATCACGCGCCGGCCCACCTGCCCCAGCCCGAGTGGTTCGCGCAGTACGCCGTGGACGTGGAGGAGACCGAGCGCGACTCCATGCTCAAGTTCTACCGCCGCGCGCTCGCCGCGCGCACCGAGCTGCTCACGGCCACCGGCGACACCTCGCTCACGTGGGCCGCGGGCTACGACGACCAGGTCATCTCCTACGAGCGCCCCATGGCCGACGGCCGGGTGCTCACGAGCGTGACCAACTTCGGCGCCGCCCCCGTGGCGCTGCCCGCCGGCGAGGTCCTTCTCGCCAGCGCGGCGCTCGTGGACGGCAAGCTCCCCTGCGACGCCACCGCCTGGGTCGTGCGATAACGCGTCAGACGCCGCCCCCTGCCGGGCCCCCGGACGACACCCCTACTCGTCCGGGGGCCCGTTCTTCTTGCCCGTCGCACGTTCTTCTTGCCCGTCGCCCGCCCTTCTCGCCCCGCATCGCCCTTCTCGCCCCGTGCCATGCGCAAACGAGGATTTGCAAGAAGTCGCGGTTACGCATGGCGAGAAGGACGCGCAAACTCTCTTTCCTGTGCAATCCGCTGCTGAATCCAAGCTTACGTATGAAAACTCTTGAACCATCACATGCGTAAACGAAGGTTTTCGGAAAGTCGGGATTACACGTGGCGAGAAGGACGCGCAATCTAAAGTTTCCACTCAATCTGCTAGGAAATCCACGGTTACGCATGAAAGTTCTTGAACCATCCCATGCGTAAACGAGAATTGCCGAAAACCTAGGATTGCGCATGAGCTCGGACGAGCGGCAAAGGGGCGACGGCGCGCCATGCAGACGCCGTCGCCCCAGGGGAAACAAGTCCGGACGGAAACAGGGCCGGACGAGAGGAACGCGAGAGGGGCTAGTCCACCCGCTCGAAGCGGTACATGAAGTTCTCGTACGGCGAGTTGGGAACGGTGAGCGGCAGGCCCATGTCCATGAGGGCGTCGGCCGAGAACTCGAGGCCGTTGCTCACCATGCGGTACGTGGCGCCCGGCGTGAGGCCGCGCGGGACCACGTAGTTGGCCTTGGCGTAGCCGTCGACGCGCGTGACCACGGCGCAGACGAGCGCCTCCGAGCCGTCCTCGGAGACGAACTCCCACGACGCCACGTCGGCGTACTTGGGGTCGCTCAGGCGGTAGAAGAGGCCCTCGCGCACGAGGTGCTCGATGCCGCGGTAGGTCTTGACCTGCGTGCGGATGTGCTCGCAGGCGCGGTCGTTGAGCTCCATGAGGTCGAGCTCGTAGCCGAAGGCGCCGCCGGCCATGGCGACGGTGCCGCGCGCTCCCAGCGGCACGGTGCGGCCCGTGATCTCGTTGGGGCAGGCGGAGACGTGGGCGCCCACCGCCGAGCACGGGTACCCGAAGGAGGTGCCGTACTGGATCTCCGGGCGGTTGCGGGCGTCGGTGTTGTCCGAGGTCCAGATCTGCGGCGTGTAGGAGAGCATGCCGGCGTCGAAGCGGCCGCCGCCCGCGGAGCACCCCTCGATCAGCAGGTCCGGATAGCGCGTGCGCACGCGCTCGAGCAGGTCGTAGAGGCCGAGCATGTAGTCGTAGAGGACCTTGCCCTGGTCGGTGGCCACGCGGGAGTGGACGTCCACGATCGAGCGGTTGTAGTCCCACTTGACGTACTCGATACCGCCCTGGTCGAGCACGGCGCAGAGCTGCTCGAAGAGGTTGTCGCGCACGTCGGCGCGGGAGAGGTCGAGCACCAGCTGGTCGCGGCCGAGCACGGGCGGCTTGCCGGGGATGGCGAGCGCCCAGTCGGGGTGCGCGCGGAAGAGGTCGGAGTCCTCGTTCACCATCTCGGGCTCGACCCAGATGCCAAAGCCGAGGCCCACCTCGTTCACGCGGCGCGCGAGGTCCGCCACGGAGCCGCCGAGCTTCTCCATGTTGGGCTTCCAGTCGCCGAGGCCGCGGTGGTCGTCGTTGCGCGCGCCGAACCAGCCGTCGTCCATGACGAGCATGTCGAGCCCGAGGTCGGCCGCCTTCCTGGCGAGCTCCACGAGCTTGTCGCCCGTGAAGTCGAAGTAGCAGGCCTCCCAGGAGTTGATGAGCACGGGGCGCGGGGAGTCGCGCCAGGGGCCGCGGCACACGCGCTCGCGGATGCAGCGGTGCAGGTTGTGGGAGACCCTCTCGAGGCCCGCACCGGAGTAGGTCATGATGACCTCGGGCGCCACGATCTTCTCGCCCGGCTCGAGCGGGTAGGAGAAGAGGTCGGAGGCCAGGCCCATCTGCATGCGGGTCTGCTCGTACTGGTCGCGCTCGACCTCGGCGAGGAAGCTGCCGCTGTAGACGAAGCTCATGGACCAGGCGCGGCCCGCGGTCTCGGTGGCGTCGCCGTCGCAGAGGACCATGACGGGGTTGTACTGGTTGGAGGACATGCCGCGGCGGCTGCCCACGCTGAAGGAGCCGTTGCCCACCGCGTGGCGAGAAGGACGGCGCTCCATCGCGTGGCGGCCGTCGAAGGTGATGACGTCGAAGTCGCCGGACACCATGTCGAGGCAGGCGGACTGGAGCTTCTCCACGGTGACGCGGCCGGACCCGGCGTTTCTGACGACCGCGGCGCGGGTGATGACGTCATAGGCGGGCATGACGCCGTAGAGGAGCTCGACCTCGAGGCCGAGCCGCTCGTCGGCGAGCGTGATCGAAAGGGTCTGCGCACCGTCCTTCTCGCCCTCGTCGTAGACGGCGGGGAGCCCGGGCAGGCCGTACTTGCCCGGGCGGATCTCGTGCGACTTGTAGCGCAGGTCGCAGCCGAAGGTGCCGTCAGCGCCGCGCACCATGACGAGCGGGCTCCTCATGTCGCCCTCGCCCTGGAAGGGGAACTCCTGCGGGAGGACGTCGAGCGAGTAGGTGCGGTCCGCCACGTCGTGCGGGCACCCGCACATGCCGCTGCGGTCGGCGTAGGTGATGAGGTAGGACGTGTTGGCGGACGTCCTGGCACCGTAGTAGAGATGGAGCAGGTAGCCGTGTTCGTCGACCCGCATCTGGTAGGTCGTCCGCTCGGTCGAGAGCGTGAAGATGCGCTCGGGGGCATCGTACGAAAGGGGCATGTCGCTCCTCGCTTTCTCTCATCGCATAAAAGTTCGGGCAGAGTGTAGCGCATGGCGCGAGGTCTTGGAATCGGCTCAGGGGACGCCCGGAACCCATCACAAAATGGATGGATTCCGGGCGCCAGGGGGACGAACTCAGGGGACGCGCAACGCAGCGGCGCCCAAGCTACTTGACGGCACCGTTGGTGACGCCGCCGATAATCTGCTTCTGCGCCACGATGTAGAAGATGATCATCGGGAGCATGGCGAGCAGGTAGGAAGCAAAGGCCAGGTTGTAGTTCGTGGCAAAGGCCGTCTGGAAGTTCATCTGCGCGAGCGGCAGGGTGTTGACGCCGGAGCCGCCCATGATGACGAGCGGGGTCATGACGTCGTTCCACACGGCGAGGCCCGTGATGACGGCGACGGTGGCGTGCATGGGCTTCATGAGCGGGAAGATGACCTTCCAGTAGGTGGTCCAGGTGCTGGCGCCGTCCACGCGCGCAGCCTCCTCGAGGGCGGTGGGGATGTTCCTCAGGTAGCCCGTGTAGAGCATCATGTTCATCGGCATGTAGAACACGACGTAGAGGACCATGACGCCGACCATGTTGTCCAGGTGCAGGATGGCCGTCTGCTTGACGAGCGGCATCATCAGGATGGCGAAGGGCACGTACATGCCGGCCACGATGAAGTAGTAGGACGCCTTGAAGAGCTTCTTGGAGTCCATGTTGCGCCCGATCGCGTAGGCGGCGAGGCTGTGGACCAGAACCGAGATCACGACGGCCGCGACGGTGATGATGAGCGAGTTCAGGAACGAGTTGAAGAAGTCGGTGACCTGGATGGCCTCGATGAAGTTGTCGAGGCTCCACGTGGAGGGCAGCGACAGGATGCCCGCGATGTCGTTGGTCATCTCGGAGGGGTCCTTGAAGGCGATGACCACGGCCATGTAGAGCGGGAAGATGATGGTGATGAGGCCGACGATGAGCAGGATGGTGATGGGCCAGTTGACCCGCTCCTTGACCTTGGCAGGAACAGTGTTGTTAGCCATTAGAGCTGCTCCTCCTTACTGTTCAGGAACTTGGTCTGGGCGATCGAGATCACGGCGATGACGATGAAGAAGATGACGGCGTTGGCGCACTGGAAGCCGAACTGGCTGTTGTTGAGGCCGTTCTGGTAGATGAGGTACGAGATGGACTCGGTGGACTGCGCCGGGCCGCCGGAGGTCATGGCCACGATCTGGTCGAACGTCATGAGCATGTCCTTCATGACCAGGACCATGTTCGTGGTGATGGACGGCATGATGAGCGGGAACGTGAGGTAGCGGAACTTGTCCCAGCCGGTTGCGCCGTCGAGCGCGCCCGCCTCGTAGACGTCCTCGGGCACCGACGAGAGGCCGGTGATGTAGATGATCGTGGTCTGCGCGCACGCCTGCCAGACGAGGACCACGACGATGGCCACCCACGCCCACTCCTTGCTCGCGAGCATCGAGGTCGTGCCGGTGAGGGCCGGGACGATGTAGGTGAAGAAGTAGCTGAACACATAGCCGACGACGAGGCCGCCGAGGATGCGGGGCACGAAGTAGATGCCGCGCAGGGCGCTCTTGAACTTGATCTTGCTCGAGAGGCCGATGGCCAGCATGAGCGAGATCACGTTGACGAGGATCGTCGAGACGACGGAGATCTTGAACGTGAACAGGTACGAGTTGCCCACGCGGGCGTCCTGGAAGAGGTCGATGTAGTTCTGCAGGCCAACGATCTCGAAGGCACCGTAGCCCTTGGAGTCCGTGAAGCTGTAGAAGAAGCCCGTGAGCAGCGGAATCGTGTTGAACGCGATGAACAGGATGAGGACAGGGATCAGGATCGCAAGGAAGGTGCGGTTCCTGTCAGATCCCGCCTTTGATACAGCGGCGCTTGCCATGTGCTTCCCTCCTTATCCCTGATTCGCCATGTACTCGGCGTACTTGCGGATGACGGTCTTGTTGTAGCGCTGCCAGAGGTTGTCCCAGTTGGCGAGGAACGCGTCGACGTCGCCGTCCAGGAGGAAGGCCTGAAGCTGGGCGTCGCACGCCATGCCCGACGGATACGAGTGGTCGGGATAGTCGATGACCCTGCCCTCGTCGAGGAAGTCCTGGATGTCGTCGAAGAGCGGGTCGAGCGTGAAGTCGCCCTCGATGCACGGGATGGCCTTCTGGTCGTCGCAGTAGGTCTGGAGGTTCTCGGGCTCGTTGAGGAAGTCGATGACCTCGTAGATCTGGTCGCGGTGCTCCTCCTTGGCGGCCAGCATGTTCCAGCAGAGGTCAACGCCGGAGACGATGATGCGGTCGTCAGGGTTGTCGCACGCCGGCATGGCGAAGAGGCCGATGTTCATCTCCGGGTTGGCGGAGAGGATCTGCGGGACGGCGAAGGAGCCGCAGGGGAACATCGCGGACTGGCCGCGCGCGAAGGCGGTGCAGGCGTCCTCGTAGCTGTAGGCCATGGGGCCGTCCTCGGCGTAGTCGAGGAGCTTGAGGAGCTTCTCGGCGGGCTCGCGGTAGTAGTCGGCGAACTTGGCCTCGCCGGCGTTGACCTTGCGGATGTGGTCGGAGGGGACCAGCTCCACGAGCATGGAGTTCCACGGCGAGAGGATCGTCCAGGTGTCGAGGAAGCCGAGGTAGAGCGGCAGCACCTCGCCCTCGGCCTTGATCTTCTCGCAGAGCGCGATGAACTCGTCCCAGGTCTCCGGGAGCTCCCAGCCCTTCTCGGCGAACATGTCCTTGTTGTAGAGCATGCCCGCAGCGTTGGCGATGTAGGGAACGCCGTAGATGCCGTCCATCGGGACGTAGGTGACGCTCTTCATGATCTCCTGGTAGGCCGGCTGGACCTTCTCCATCCCGGGGTAGCCGGAGACGTCGGCCAGGATGTTGGAGTCCACGAAGTCCGCGTAGGAGGCGTCGCCGCCGATGGCCACGACGTCAGGGTAGTCCTCACGGACGAAGCGCGTCTTCATGATGGTGACGGCGTCGTTGGGGCTGTTGAAGTTGAGGTAGATGTGGTCGTTGGACTCGTTGAACTCGGCCATGAGCGCCTCGAAGATGCTCACTGCCTCGCGCTTGTACGAGACGAACTCGATCTCGGTCTTTCCGTCGGAACGCTGCCCCTCGCAGCCCGTGAGCGCAAGCCCCGCGGCGACCGCGCCCGAGAGCCCGAGGAACGAGCGACGTGTGAGTGCTCTTTTCTGCATGGGTGAGGCCCTCCTTCCCTAGTGGGCGATGGCCAGCTCGGTCTGCTTGTCGAACAGGTGGATCTTGGCGAGGTCCACGGCGCAGTTGATCTTGGAGCCGGTGCGGACGGTGCTCGAGGCGGAGAGGTGCGCAGAAATCTGGCCGCCGTCGACGTCGGCGTAGATCATGGCCTCGGAGCCCAGCAGCTCGTAGACCGTGACGTTGGCCGGGAAGGCCTCGGAGAGGGTGCGGCCCTCGGCGTACTCGTGCTCCTCGACGACGTCCTCGGGACGGATGCCCATGACGACGACCTTGCCCACGTAGCCGCCCTTCTTGAGGGCGTCGGCCTTGGGGCCGGTGAGGGTGATCGTGTTGGCGCCGAAGGTGAGGGCGACGCCCGCGCCCTTCTCGCTCACCTGGACGTCGATGAAGTTCATCTGCGGGGAGCCGATGAAGCCGGCCACGAACAGGTTGCAGGGCTCGTTGTAGAGCTTGGTCGGGGTGTCCACCTGCTGCATGACGCCGTCCTTCATGACGACGATGCGGGTGCCGAGCGTCATGGCCTCGGTCTGGTCGTGCGTGACGTAGATGATCGTGGCGCCGAGGCGGTCGTGCAGCTTGGAGATCTCGGCGCGCATCTGGACGCGGAGCTTGGCGTCGAGGTTGGAGAGCGGCTCGTCCATCAGGTAGACCTTGGGGGCGCGGACGATGGCGCGGCCCATGGCGACGCGCTGGCGCTGGCCGCCGGAGAGGGCGGACGGCTTGCGGTCGAGGAGCTTCTCGAGGTCGAGGATGCGGGCGGCCTCGCGGACGGCCTTGTCGATCTCGTTGGCGTCGACCTTGCGAAGCTTGAGCGGGAACGCCATGTTCTCGTACACGGTCATGTGCGGATAGAGGGCGTAGGTCTGGAAGACCATCGCGATGTCGCGGTCCTTGGGCTCGACGTCGTTGACCACGCGACCGTCAATCTTGAGGGTGCCGGAGGTGATGTCCTCGAGGCCGGCGATCATGCGCAGCGTCGTGGACTTGCCGCAGCCGGACGGGCCGACGAAGATGATGAACTCCTTGTCGGCGATCTCAAGGTTGAAGTCCTTCACCCCCTCATAGCCGTTGGGGTACTTCTTGCCTACGTGCTCAAGTGTGAGGCTCGCCATGTGCGCAACCTTTCTCCCTGCCCGACCGCCGCACGCCGACGGCTCGGGCCCCACCTTACGTTGAGCTAATTGTAGGTTGCCACTTTTGCGCTAAAATGTGTCCTATTTGGTATATCTAATACCTATATTCTCGTTTCACCAGTTGAATGGCTATATAGTTCTATTCATGATTTCTTCACCGTTTCGCCGAGCGGAGGCGTTTTCCTGGCAAACGGTGATAGTACTTTTTATATCCGCAGGTAGATTGCTTTATGGGATTATTTCCACATCGGGAATCGATTCCAGTTTTTCAAAATCAGATTTATCTTTATGCGACTATTTGACGTTTGAGGTATATACAAAGTGCGCCAAACCATGCATAATGCGACATAGGCTTTTCGATGCGGAGCCCCTGCCCCGCGCCCAGGACCCCGGAGGCGACGATGCCGACCCACGAGCTCGAGTTCTCGACCTTCCCGAACGCCCACTACGTCGACCTCATGCCCTACCAGTACGGGCGCGAGACCTGCGAGCCGGGCCACGCCTTCGGCCCCGCGCGCCGCAGCCACTTCCTCTTCCACTACATCATCTCCGGGCGCGGGCTGCTCATGTCGAGCGACGAGGGGGGCGTCAAGAGCGACCACCGCCTCTCCGAGGGCGAGGGCTTCCTCATCTTCCCCAACCAGGTGAACACCTACGTGGCGGACCTCGACGACCCCTGGGAGTACATCTGGGTGGAGTTCGACGGGATCCACGTGCGAGACGAGCTCGAGGAGGTCGGGCTCACCGACTCCTCCCCCGTCTACCGTTCAATCTCGAGCGAGCTGCGCGACCGGATGGTCGAGGAGATGCGCTACCTCGTCTCGAACCGCGACGCCTCGGCCCTGCACCTCATCGGGCACACCCACCTCTTCCTCGACTACCTCCTGCGCTCCGTCGACCACGAGGCCGAGCAGGCGCCGAGCAAGATCCAGGGCTTCTACATCCGCGAGGCCATCGACTTCGTCAAGGAGAACTACCAGTCGGACATCTCCGTCGAGGACATCGCCAAGCGGACCGGCCTCAACCGGAGCTACTTCGGCAAGGTGTTCAAGCAGGCCACGGGCAAGTCGCCCCAGCAGTACCTCATCGGCTACCGCATGTCCAAGGCCACGGAGCTCCTCAAGCTCACGGCCCTTCCCGTGAGCGAGGTGGGGCGCGCCGTGGGCTATCCCAACCAGCTGCACTTCTCGCGCGCCTTCAAGGGCGCCTACGGCATCTCGCCGCGCGAGTGGCGCCGCCAGAACGCCCGCGCGTGACGCAGGTGCGTCGGGAACCGTCCCTCAATTCGCAGGCCCCGGTGGCGGCGCCGACGGCGTTGGCGATTCGGGGGTTATGGCAATACTCGCGGTAGCGGCGTTGGCTATTCAGGGGTTATGGCAATGCTCGCGCTGCCACAGCCCCGGGTTTCACAACATGCCGAGAAGAACGCCCAGTTGGCTCCCAACCAGCGCTGCCATAACCCAGATTGAAACAACGCCCAAAGCCCGGGGATTGCCACGACCCCCGATTCCGCAGCGCTCGCGGGAGGGGCGCGGCGACGCCCTCACCCGACGGCGCGCTAGAATCGGTGCGGCGCGCCCTCGCGGCGCTCGAACGTCCAGACGCCCTCGAAGCCCAGCTCCGCGAGCTCGCGGTACGCCAGGCGCAGGTACGAGCCCAGGTGCTCCGGCCGGTGGGAGTCCGACCCCACGGTCACGACGGTACCGCCGAGGTCGCGATAGAGCTCGAGGACCTGGCGCGAGGGCTGGAAGTCGTCAAGTCCGTAGCGGATGCCGGAGGTGTTGACCTCGATGCCCTTCCCGTCGTCGATCACGCGGCGCAAGATCTCCGCCACGACGTCGCGCACGTTCTCGAAGGGGTAGTCGCCGAACGGGTCGTAGCGGCGGATGAGGTCGAGGTGCCCGAGGACCGTGTAGTCGCGGAAGCGCTCCACGACGCCGAGCAGCTCCTCGTAGTAGGCGCGGTGGATCTCCTCCTGGGTACGACCGCGCTGGAAGTCGCCGTTCCAGAACTCGAGGTTGTCCACCTGGTGGATGGAGCAGATGACAAAGTCGAGCCGTTCTCCCAGGGTGCGGACGAGCGCGTGGTTCTCCCCGATCGTGGACGTCTGGACGCCCAGCTCGAGGCCCGCGCGGAGCGTGACCTTGCCGCGCAGCTCCTCCCGCACGCGGTCGAGCTCGTCCAGATAGGGCACGTAGGGGCAGTTGGTGACCGGGTGACCGTCCTCGAAGCGGGCGCCGTCCGGCTGGTTCCACTCGGGCTTCACCCCGTAGTCGACGTGCTCGGTGAAGCAGAGCTCGTCGAGGTTGAGGCGCACGGCGTCGAGCGCCACCTGGCGGAGCGGATATGTCGAGTCGTCCGAGAACCCGGTGTGGACGTGATAGTCGGCAAGCATGCGGCCCCCTACTCCAGGTAGCGGCCACGCAGCTCGGCGAGGTCGGCGTCGGTGATCCCCAGCGCCTCGCGCGCGTAGCCCTCGACGCCGCCGAACTCGCGCGTCACCGTCGCCACGGCCGCGCGGATGAAGCGGACGTTTGCGGCCGTGCGCTCGTCGGAGGGGACGTCGGTGTAGAGGTTGGTGGCGAGGTAGTCCTCCTCCATCGCCTCCGAGGGCACGCCGAGAAGGGCCTCCACCAGCATGCTCGCCATGCCGCAGCGGTCGCGGCCCACGTGGCAGTGCCACAGCGTCGCGCCGTCCGCGGTCTCGAGGACGCAGCGGAGGAAGGTGCGATAGGCCGCGATGCCGGACTCCCCCAGCAGGATGTGCGGGTACACCAGCTCCATGAAGCGCGCGGGGTCGTCCTCGTCGGTGCGGGCGGCCTCGAGCTGGGCGCGCGCCTCGGCGCTCTGCGAGATGCCAGCTATGGCGTCGCGCAGCACGTCGGCGTGCACGTAGCGCACGCCCGGCATGCGCTCTATGCGGTCGGGGAACTCCACGAGCTCGTCCTCGCCGCGCAGGTCGACGACGCAGCGCAGGTGATAGTCCTCGATGAGGCGCCGGCAGTCCCCCGAGGTGGCAAAGTAGAGGGTGCCCGAGCGCAGAAGCAGCCCGGGGCGCACGCGGTGGCCGTCGGCGGTGAGAAGACCGCCCAGGTCGCGCGTGTTGGGCAGGCCCTCGAAGTCGATGAGGCCGTGCCTGGGTCGTGCGTCGCGGCGCGTGGCATCCGTCATGTGCGTCCTTTCCAGGTTGTCGGCGTCACATTATACGAGTCCGACGTCACGCGCGCGTAAGGGGCCGCGGGGCGGGGCGCACAGCTCAGAGGATCGAGGTTCTTCTCCCCATCAACGTCGGGGGCGGCGACGCTCGGAAGCTCGCGGATTTGCCGCGGCGGGACTGAGCGCGCTTGCCGTCGGCGACGCGCCCCTCTCTGCATGTTGCGAGATCGAGGGTTGTGGCAATTTCCGGCCGGTCGGGGGGTCCGGACAAATAATTGGACACTTCGGTGTCCCGAGGGAGGTCCGGATGTACTCGCGAGAGGAGCGGGAGTGGGCGCTCTACGTCCTGTCGGAGGTGGGCTCCGTGTGCGAGGCCGCCAGGGTGGCCGGGGTCTCGGCCTCGACGCTCTGCAGGTGGGCCTCGTCGCCGGGCGCGGCCCTGGCGGGGCGCAAGGAGGCCGTATACTTGCCCAACGGCAGGAAGGCCGAGCTCGCCGCGCGCTACGAGGCCGGCGAGCGGGCCGCGGCCCTCGCCGCCGAGGCGGGCGTATCCCCCTCGGCGGTGAGGCACTGGGCGCGGAGGATCCGCGAGGAGGGGGCGCTGGCGCTGATGACCGACGACGACGCGAGGGCGGCGGGGCCCGCGCCCGCCGAGCCCCCCTCGGAGCTCGGGGCCCTGAGGGCCCGCTGCGAGGAGCTGGAGCTCGAGAACGCCATCCTGGCGGGCACGATCGAGATACCAAAAAAAGACCCAGGCGCCGACCTGTCCGCCCTGACGGCGGCGGAGAGGGCGGCGCTGGCTGAGTCGCTGAGGCCCCGCTTCGGCCTCCCGCGCGTCCTCGCGGCGCTCTCCCTGCCCAGGAGCACCTACTACCACCGGCCCTCGCTCGCGGGGCGCCCCGACCCCTACGCCGCCCTCAGGCCGCTCGTCCGCGCCGAGTTCGAGGCGTCCGGCGGCACCTACGGCGCCGAGCGCGTGTGGGCCGCGCTGCGCTCCGGCGAGGGCGGGCCCCAGCGCGCCCGCGGGGCCGCCTCGCTCGACCCGGCGCGGCCCGTGGCCGTCTCGGAGAAGGTGGTGCGCCGCGTCATGCGCGAGGAGGGGCTCTCCGCCCGCTCCTCGTCCCGCGAGCCGCGCGCCTACAGCTCCTACGCGGGCGAGGAGGGGCTGCGCTCCGCCCCGAACCTGCTGCTGGTCGACGAGTCCCGCGACCTGCACGACTTCTCGGCGGGCGCGCCCGGCGAGGTCATGGTCACCGACATCACCGAGCTCAGGCTCCCCGACGACCCCAGGAGGGTCTACCTCTCCCCGCTCGTGGACCTCTTCGACGGCGGCGTCGTGTCCTTCGCCGTGGGCCTGGGCCCCTCCAAGGCGCTCGTCGCCGAGATGCTCGGGGGCGCGGCGGGGCGGCTGCGGCTGGGCTGCGTGATACACTCCGACCGGGGCTGGCACTACCGCACGCCCGACTGGGTGGCGTGGTGCGAGGCCAACGGCGTCGCGCGGTCCATGTCGCGCAGGGGCCACTCGCCCGACAACGCCGCCGCGGAGGGCTTCTTCGGCAGGCTGAAGGTCGAGTTCTTCCGCGGGCGCGACTGGTCGGGCTGGACGGCGGAGGAGTTCATGGGGGCGCTTTCGGGGTACGTCCGCTGGTACCAGGAGGGGCGGCTCAAGTCGTTCGTCGAGGGCGGGCGGACCGTGTACGACACGATCGCGGGGAGAAGGGGGCGGCTGGGGCTCGCGGCCTAGGCCGTCCAAGGAAACGTCCGGACCCCCTCGGCGTCAACGAATTTGGGGTTATGGCAATGCTCGTCCTGCCATAACCCCAAATCACGCAACATGCCGAGAAGAACGACCAGTTGGCGCCCAGCCGCAGCTGCCATAACCCCCAAAACGACAGCGTCCGCAAGGCGGAGATTGCCATGACCCCACATTCGGCAACACACGAGAGGGACAACGGCGCCGCACGACAGCGCGATGGTCGGAGATCCCGTGGCCGCCTCTTCGAAGACGGCTCTCCGGCGGCGTCACACCTCGCCGGTCTCGAGGATGCGGTCGAGGGCGGCCTCGTCGAGCACGGGCACCCCGAGGGACTGGGCCTTGGTGAGCTTGGAGCCGGCGGCCTCCCCCGCCACCACATAGCTGGTCTTCTTTGAGACCGAGCCCGTGACCTTGGCGCCGAGGGCCTGCAATGCCGCCTTGGCCTCGTCGCGCGTGCGGCGCTCGAGCGTTCCCGTGAGCACGAAGGTGAGTCCCGCGAGCGTCTGCGGGCGCTCGGGCTCGCGGCGCTCCTCCTCCAGCACCACGCCCGCCTCGCGCAGGCGCTCCACCACGGCCACGTTCTTCTCGATGGAGAAGAACTCGCGCACGCTGGCGGCGATCTTGGGGCCGATGCCGTCCACCTGGGCGATGTCCTCCTCGGTGGCGGCGGCGAGCGCCTGCATGCTCCCGAAGTGCCCCGCGAGCTGGCGCGCCACGGTGGCGCCCACGTGGCGGATGCCCAGGCCAAAGAGGACACGCGCGAGGCCGCGGCCCTTTGACTCCACGACCTGCGCCATGATCTTGGCCGCGATCACGGGGCCGACCACGATGTCCGAGCCGTCCACGGCCTGTCGGCCGGTCCAGACTTCGGCGAGCGCCTCCTCGGTGAGCCTGTCGTAGAAGTCGGCCACGTCGGCGAGAAGCCCCTGCTCCACCATGCGGGAGACGATCTCGTCGCCGAGGCCGTCGATATCCATGGCCGTGCGGCTGCCCCAGTGGATGAGGCGCTCGGTTGCCTGCGCGGGGCAGTCGATGGAGACGCAGCGATAGGCGACCTCGCCCTCCTCGCGCACGACGGGGCTGCCGCAGGAGGGGCAGGTCTCGGGCATGTGGAACTCGGGCGCGCCCTCGGGGCGCAGCTCCAGCACGGGACCCACGACCTCGGGGATGACGTCGCCGGCCTTGTGGACCACGATCGTGTCCCCCACGCGGACGTTCTTGCGGGCGATCTCGTCCACGTTGTGGAGCGTGGCGCGGGCGATCGTGGAGCCGGCAACGGTCACGGGGTCGAACTCGGCCACGGGCGTGAGGACGCCGGTGCGCCCCACCTGCACGCGGATCTCGCGCAGGACGGTGCGCTTCTCCTCCGGCGGGAACTTGAACGCGATGGCCCAGCGCGGGGCGCGCGCCGTGAAGCCGAGCGCCTCCTGCTGCGCGAAGGAGTCCACCTTCACGACCACGCCGTCGATGTCGTAGTCGAGGTCGTCTCGGTGCGCGAGGGCACGCTCGCAGTACGCATGGACCTCGGCGGCGGAGGTGCAGCGCTTGAAGTGCGGGTTCACGGAGAAGCCGCAGTCGATGAGCCACTGGAGGAAGTCGTGCTGGGTGTGGACGTCGATGGGCGCCTCGTCGGCAACGGCGTAGATGAAGGTCTCGAGGTCGCGATGGGCCGTGACCTTGGGGTCCTTCTGGCGAAGGCTGCCTGCGGCGGCGTTTCTCGGGTTGGCGAAGGGCGCCGTGCCGGCGGCGTCGGCGTCCTCGTTCAGGCGCTGGAAGCTGTGGCGCGGCATGTAGACCTCGCCGCGGACCTCGACGGAGCGGCCGAGGCCGCCGTCCGCGAGGCGCGCCAGGCCAGCGGGCGCGAGCGAGCGCGGGATGTCGCCGATCGTGAGGACGTTGGCCGTGACGTTCTCCCCCGTCGTGCCGTCACCGCGCGTGGCGGCGCGGACGAACTGGGCGTCCCGGTAGGTGAGCGCGACGCCGAGGCCGTCGATCTTGAGCTCGCAGGTATAGGCGACCGGATGCTCCGGCGTGGCGCCGAGGGCCTCGTCCGTGCGCGCGAGCCACTCGTCCAGCTCAGCGAGGTCCATCGCGTCATCCATCGAGTACATGCGCGCGGCGTGCGTCACGGGCTCAAACTGCTCGGAGACGTAGCCGCCCACGCGCTGCGTGTAGGACTCGGGCGTGACGAGCTCGGGATGGGCCCTCTCAAGGGCAAGGAGCTCCTGAAGCTGCCGGTCGAACTCGGCGTCGGTCATCTCGGGGTCGTCGAGCGCGTAGTAGGCGTAGGCGGCGTGCGCGAGGATGCGGTTGAGCTCGGCGTGGCGGGCGCGCGGGGTCGTCGCCGGCGCCGCGGCCTGGGGCTGCCCCATCGGGGCGTCATCTCCAAAGAGCGACGTCTGGACCTGCACGTTCTTCTCGTCTGCCATGCGCGTTCCCTCCTGCGGGCACCGGGTTTCTCGGGCATCAATGGTAGCGCATGGGCCAGAAGGCGGGCGATGCCACGCGGAAACGTCGGAAGCGAAAAGACGGCGAGAAGAACCGACGGGTCGTTGCCCACGACGCTCGCCGGCCGCAGCCGACCGCCCGCGGAAAAGGACTGCCGCCTCCCGACCCCTGGCGGACGCCCTACCAGCCCCGTCAGTGAACGGTATGCGAACCGTCAGACAACCCAGCTGAGAACTGGCTATCCTTGCCCCACCAACCTCGAGAGAAGGGGGGGTGAGAACCCATGTGTATACTGTTAACAGATAACGGTTTGCTGATGAGGGGAAGGGCAATGGCCTCGGTACTGGTTGCGGGCAGGGTGAGCGAGGAGTGCAAGGAGCGAGCGGACTTCTACATCCGCCGCGCGGGACTCACGGCCTCGGAGGTCATCCGCATCGTGTGGGAGAACATCGCGCGCACCGGCGAGGTGCCGCGCGCGGTTGAGCCCGTACATGACGAGGACGCCGAGATGGAGGAGAGCCCGCTCATGCGGCGCTACTACGAGCTGCGAGCCGCCACACCCCGCTGCGAGTTTCTTGAGAACCTCACGCCCGAGGGCCTGAAAGAGGAGCTGTCAAACCGTGACATATAAGCTGTTCCTTGATACGAACATCCTGCTCGACAACATGCTTGAGCGGCGTCCCGACGGAGACGCCGCCTGTGAGCTCATGAGGCTCTCGGAAAGTGGCGACGTCCTGTGCACCGTCTCCGCGACGTCGCTGAACGACGTGTACTACGTCTCGCGCCGCTTCATGACGGAGGAGCAGCGCCGCGGGTGGCTCGCCTTCTTCCTCGACGCCTTTGACGTCGCAGCGCCGACGGCGGAAGTCTGCCGAAGGGCCCTCGCCTCGGACGAGCCGGACTTCGAGGACGGCATCATCCGCGCCCTCGCCGAGGCATGGGGCGCAAGCTACATCATCTCACGCGACGAGCGGGCCTTCACGAGCTCGCCGATACCCCGCGTATCCGCAGGCGAGTTCCTGGAGCTGGTCGGGGCATCGCGGAGCTGAGCCGACGCAACCCGCCAATTGGGGACGTGTTTTTTCTTGCAGATAATTTGGTACAGGTTATGGGTCAAGGGGGGCAGTCCCCTTTTGAGCCAGAGGGAACAGTCCCTTTTGCCCTACTTTGCGTTGGGGTTCGTGGTGCCCGCGAGGGGCTTCTCCCCGGGACGAGCCGACGGGCCCACGAGCTCGTGCGCGGTGTAGGGCTCCTCAAGGTAGGCGACCTCCTCTGACGTGAGCTTCACGCCGAGCGCCGCCACCGCGTCGTCCACGCGCGCCGGCGACGAACAGCCAACGATGGGCGCCTCCACGCCGCGCGCCCAGTGCCAGGCGAGCGCGATGCGCGACATGGGCACGCCGTGCTTCTCGGCCAGCTCGGCTACGCGCGCGACGATGGGCATGTCACGCTCGCGGTCGGCGTCGTACTTGTTGCGCATCGTGGCGTCGGTCGTCGAGCGCTTGGACGCGGAGTCCCACGTTGGGCGGCACAGGTGTCCCGAGGCGAGCGGACTGTACGGCGTGAGCGCCATATTGAACTGGCGGCACACGGGGATCATCTCGCGCTCGTCCTCGCGGTAGAGCAGGTTGTAGTGGCACTGCATGCTCGTGAACGGCGTCCAGCCGTTCTGAACGGCCGCGACCTGCATGTTGTGGAGCTGGTAGGCGTACATCGCGCTCGCGCCGAGCGCACGGACCTTGCCCGCGCGCACGAGGGCGTCGAGGGCCTCCATGGTCTCCTCGATGGGCGTCTCGTAGTCGAAGCGGTGGATGATGTAGAGGTCCAGGTAGTCCGTTCCCAGGCGCGCGAGCGTGCCGTCGATCTCGCGGTTGATCGCCTCGCGCGAGAGTCCGCCCTCGTTGAAGAAGACCTTGCTGGCAAGGACCACCTGGTCGCGCGGCACGCCCAGCTCGCGCAGGGCGGCGCCGATGTACTCCTCGCTCGTGCCGTGCGCGTAGCAGTTGGCCGTGTCGATGAAGTTCACGCCCAGCTCAAGCGCGCGGGCGATCACGGCGCGCGTCTCGTTAGGGCCGATCGTCCACTGGTGGAAGTCCGCCGAGGGCGCGCCGAAGCTCATGCCACCGATGCAGAGCCGCGGAATCCGAATGCCAGAGTGTCCGAGCGTCGTGTAATTCATGTCTGCACCTCCAATTGGGGACGTGTTTTTTCTTACAGACAATTTGGGACAGGTTATCGGGCGAGCCTTGGAGCGAGCCATCCTCCTACGTGTGGGTGAAGGCCTGTCCCAAAAACTCTGCGAGAAGTAACACGTCCCCAAAGTGGGGCTACGCCGGGTACTGGTCGTCCGTGACGGGCTCGAGCCACTCGTTCGTGCAGTTCTCGCCCGGTGCCTCGAAGGCGATGTGGGAGAACCAGCTGTCACGCGCAGCGCCGTGCCAGTGCTTCACACCCTCGGGGATAACCACGACGGTGCCGGGCGTGAGCTCCTGCGGGCCCTTCCCCCACTCCTGATACCAGCCGCGGCCGTCCGTGCAGACGAGGATCTGCCCACCGCCCTTGTTGGCGTGGTGGACGTGCCAGTTGTTGCGACAGCCCGGCTCGAAGGTCACGTTGGCGAGCCCGACGCCACACTCCGCGGCGCTCGTCAGTGGGTTCAGATACGAGTTGCCGATGAAGTACTGGGCGTAGCCGTCATTGGGGCTGCCCAGGCCGAACATGGGGGTGAAGTCGTTCTTCTCGCTCATGGCTCTTCTCCTTTGCTCGATGTGCAGGGCGTGCAAAAGTTCCTGTCACTTTTGCACGGCGTTGTCGATGCAGGTAAGGGCATTCAGGCTGCGCGGGTAGCCGATGTAGGGCAGGATCTGCATGACCACGCGGTAGAGGAAGTCCTTCGTGCGCCCGAGGTTGAGGTTTGCCCCGGCGTGCGCGGTGGCCTGCGGCTCGCAGCCGCCCTGCGCCACGAGATGGCAGAACGTGGCCATCTCGCGGTCGAGGTCGGAGAGGCCGCCACGCGTGTAGTAGTCGCCAAAGCAGTTCTCTGCGAGCCACCGGTTCACGCTAGCGCGCTCGGAGGCGCCGGTCTTCCAGTTCTCGCGCATGTGCTCTCCGAAGTAGTCGACCTGCTTCTGGTTGCCCGCGGCGCCACGCGTCTCGAGCGTCGTGGTGCCCTGCGCGGGCAGCGGGAGCTCCACGCCCCTCTCGGCAAACACCTCGTTCATGGCCGAGAAGAACGGGCGGGTCCGACCGATGCCGAGGTATGCCGTGCCCTGGTAGACGACCTCGCGGGCCTCGACGGGGGTCACGGCCTCGGCGTCGAGCGCCTCGGCCAGCGTGACGCGGAACTGCTCTGCGCCCTGGCAGCCGAGAAGCGCCGCCAGAATCGCGAGGTAGCGATCGCGCGCCGGGAGCTCGGCCGTGGGCTCGCCGGGGACCACCTCGCCCGCGAAGTACGCGAAGCGCTCCGCGAACTCCGGGTCGGTCCCCTCGAACTCGGTCATGCCTGCAGATAGTGACATCGTTTCTCCTCTCTCAACCAGCTATTTGCTCAGCTCGATGCGGACGTCGTGGGTTCCCGAAAGGCCCCGCAGCACATCGAGCGGCCCGTCGACGTGCCCCAGCGTGACCTGCCCGCCGTAACGCGCGGAGTTCTTCTCGTCGTCAAAGAAGAGCGCGAGCCAGTCGCCCTCGGGCTTGTAGTTGAGGTCGCCGTCGGACCAGCCGGAATGGACGTCAGCCGCATCGCACGGCAGCGAGAAGCCCAGCTGCCCGCAGCACCCCACGCTCGAGACGCTCATGGATATCACCGACGGGAGCCTCTCTGCGAGCGCGCAGGCGGCCGCGGACCCGTTCAGCTCCACCAGCACCGCAACCTCGCCTATCCGCAGCTCAACCCTCACATCCGCCTCCCGCGTGCAAAAGCGTGCAAAAGTGCCTGTCCCTTTTGCACATTCTCCATCGTGGGAGGATGGGCTACAATTGCTTATATCGCATATCGTGATATTCCATACTTTCATGGGAGCGCGCATGGAACTCCGGACCCTTCGCTACTTCCTCGCCGTCTGCGAGCACGGCACGATGTCGCGCGCCGCCGAGGCCCTGCACGTAACGCAGCCAGCGCTCTCCCGGCAGATCGCCGCACTGGAGCGCGAGCTCGGCACCCCGCTCCTCGAGCGCCACAGCCGCAGCGTCACGCCCACCGAGAAGGGCCTCTACCTGCGGCGTCGCGCACAGGAGATCGTCGGCCTCGCGGACCAGACCACCTCGGACCTCGCGCACGGAGAGGACATCGTGGAGGGCGACGTCTTCATCGGCGCCGGCGAGTCGGAGGGCCTGCGCGTGATCGCCCGCCACGTGCGCGACTTTCGCGAGAAGTACCCCGGCGTGCGCTTCCACCTGCACAGCGGCAACGCGCCGGACCTCATCGAGCGCCTGGAGCACGGCGTCGACGACTTCTCCGTGCTCATGAGCTACCCCGACGTTGACCGCTACGCCCACCTGCGCCTCTCCCCCACCGATGCCTGGGGCGTGCTCATGCGCGACGACGACCCCCTGGTCGCGCGCGAGGCCGTGGGCCCCGCCGACCTTCTCGACGCGCCGCTCGTCGTTCCGGAGCGTCACGCCAAGGGCGACAAGCTCACCGGGCTTCTCGCCACGTGGTTTGGCGAGCGCGCCGGCGAGGTCAACATCGCGGCGACGTACAACCTCTCCTACAACGGCGCGCTGCTCGTGCGCGAGGGTGTGGGCCGTATGGTCTCCTTCGACGGGCTCACGACGGTTGGCCCAGGCACGGGATTGGAGTTCCGCCTGCTCTTCCCGCCGCTCGTCTCGGTCATCGACCTTGCCTGGAAGCGCGACGTCCCCCTCGGAGACGCCGCACGACGGTTCCTGGGGCTCATCCACGAGAGCACCTTCCATTGAATACCGAGGCCGACTTATCAGATCCCAGGCGACACGTCAAAGAGCCATGCGCATCACACGCATCTAGGCCCTGCGATACCTCCTGCTTCGGCCGACGCCCTCCTTTGCTACCAGCCCGCGAAGCGCAAGGTTGTTCAGAATCCGCACCGTCTTATCCTTACTGAAGCCGGTTCTCCGCTCGATATTGCCTCTCGATAGGAGCGGCGTGCGGCTCAATTCGCGCATCACCGCAGTCTCGTCCGGAGGTAGCCCAGCAGACGCCTTCTCTACAAAGGGCAGTGTCACGACAAGCGAGCTCTCGCGGACCTCAAGGCGCGGCTTCGTGGCTACGTCCTCGTACGCCTCGCATGACACCCTCTTTTTCGTTGCGTCAATCGCACAACGAAAGGATATTCGTTGCACTGTCTTATGCAACGAATACCCTTTCGACGCATAATCGTCGTGGCCCGTCACCGTTTTTGGATAACAGGGCAAACGTGTACATTACGTCCGCTTCTCGCCGGCGACTTACAGGGGGCTGACGTCGGAACCGTAGACTGGCGAGAAGAACGCTCGGCTCGGGAGCGCGCCCCATGTAATCACGCCGCGGCGATCGCGAGCGTGCCCGCCACCAGGAGCGTAAGGCCGCCTAGCTCGCGGCGGCCCAGGTGCTCGCGTAGCACCAGCGCCGAGAAGGCCACCGTCACGAGGATGCTCAGCTTGTCCACGGGCACGACCACGCTCACGGGACCGTTCTGGATGGCGTAGTAGTAGCAGAGCCAGCTCGCGCCCGTGGCCACGCCGGAGAGCGCGATGAAGGCGGCCTCGCGCCGGTCGATGCCCCTGAGCTGGCGCTGCTTGCCGCGCGCGAGCACGATCGCCCACGCCATCACGAGCACCACGCCCGTCCTGAGCGCCGTCGCGAGGTTGGACTCCACGCCCTCGACGCCCACCTTGGCAAGAATCGACGTAAGCGCGGCAAACACGGCCGAGAGCACGGCAAAGACTGCCCAGCGCCGGTCGCACGGCGCGCCCTCGGGGCACGCGTCGTCCTTCTCGCCCGCCGCCATGAGAAGCGCACCGACCGCAAGCAGCGCCGTCCCCGCCAGCTTGAGCGGCAGCCCGTCCGTCTCACCAAAGAGCGCGATGGCGAGAAGGACGGTGAGCGCCGTGCTCGACTTGTCGATGGGCGCCACGCGGCTCACGTCCGCGAGCGCGAGCGCCCGGAAGTAGCAGAGCCAGCTCGCGCCGGTTGCGAGCCCCGAGAGCACGAGAAACGTCGCCGCGCGAGGCGTGACCTGCGCAAGCGTGCCCTGCGAGCCCACCACGAGAACCATGAGCCAGGAGAAGGCCAGCACCACGCAGGTGCGCAGCGCCGTCACCAGATCGGAGTCCGTCTCGCGCACGCCGAGCTTGGCGAGAACCGCCGTCGCGCCCGCAAAGAGCGCCGAACCGCACGCCGCCAGCAGCCACATGTCGCACCTCCCCCAACGAGTCCATCCCGTTGAAACGCGTGGAAAAGGGACTGTCTCTTTTCCACGCGCGTGTTAATGCTCTGGCTACCTCCTGCCGCGCCTCACCGTCGACATGACTATGCCCCATCAATCCCGCGATATGGAAGACAGATACCCATTCACAGCGTAGAGCGGCACGTTCGTGAGCCAATCGCGCTCTTTCCATCCAAGAAGCGAGAACCGCACCGCACGCTCGATACCGTACGTTCGCGCGAACGAGGCGATGCTCCCGCCAGCAGTGTTCTCACCCGCCTTCACCTCGATGGGCAGCGGGCCTCCCGCCCCTTCGACAACGAAGTCAACCTCGCCCTTCTTCTGTTTGCCGTCGGCCGACCAGTAATAGGGCGCAAACCCCTCGGCTACGAGCTGCTGGCAAACGAATTGCTCGGCGTAGGCGCCCTTATATTCCGTAAAGAGACGATTCCCCTTCACAAGTGCGCGTGAGGTAAGTCCGGTCGCCGCACCCAAGAGTCCCACATCGAGCAGGTACAGCTTAAAGTACGTCTCGTCGGCATAGCCCGTGAGGGGAATCCCCGGCTTCGAGACACGCGGCACCTTGGTCACCAGCCCCGCATCAACCAGCCATGCCACCGCATCACGATAATCACGGCCGCGCGCGCCATTGCGAATCGCGGCATACGAAAAACGCTTTAGGTCGCTCTCGCGTGCCAGCTGCACCGGCACCGATCGCCACGTCTGGCGAATGTGCTCCACATCAAGGGCGCTCACCACATGCTTTGAGAAGTCGTGCTCGTAATCGGCAAGAAGCGTCCTCTGAACGGCTCGCGCCTGCGCGAAATCCTTCGTGTCGCTATAGCGCTGCACAACTTCTGGCATGCCACCTACATACAGGTACTCGCGCAAAAGTCCCTCAAGTCGTCCGGCAAACGCCGTGACAAGGTCGCACTCGGCAGAGCGGGTAATGTCTGCGAGGTTTTCGTTGGCAATCTCGCGGACGAACTCATCGAACGTCAGCGGGTGCAGATCAAGATACTCAACCTTACCCACTGGCCACGACGTACCCATGCCGTCTTCCGCGCGCTGCCTGTTGAGCGCCACCCCCAGCAAAGACCCCGCCGCGATAACGGGAACATCGGGACGCTGTTCGCAGAACATCTTGAGCGCAGTGATGGCGCGCGGACATTCTTGGATTTCATCGAGAAACACGAGCGTGTTGCCATCGCGCGGATTCGTGCCCGTTTCCGCCCCAATGAGCATGAGAAGGCGATCGGCGTCCAGACTGCCCTCAAAGGCGCGCTTCATGTCCTCGTTATCAAGAAACACCACATGTGCGAGAGCGGCGAATTCGGCCTGCGCAAAGGCCCTCACCAGCCAGGTCTTGCCCACCTGCCGCGCACCGTTAACGATAAGCGGCTTGCGCGTAGGCGCGTTTTTCCACGCTTTCAGCCTGTCCATGGCATTGCGGTACATGACCCCTCCTCCTGGCGGATACCGGCATCGGTTTACACAATTTTTTGGCGGATACCGATGCCTGCTTCAACCGTATTATGGTCGATACCGACATCGGTATCAGCCAAAAAATGGCGGATACCGAAAACGGTATTCGCCATATCTCATCGTTTACGCAGCTGATCTACAGCGAGCGCCCCAGCTCGAAGGCGCGCCGCGGGGCGTCCGTGGCGCGCGTCATGGACGGCGTGCCACAGCCGCGTCCGAACACGCGCCCGCAGTCGCGCAGTTCGAGGTAGCGGACCAGCGTGTCGTAGTGCGCCTCGAGGGCGTCGAAGGTCCAGCCGTCAGCGTTCCACGCCACAGCGAGAAGGACGGAGCGCAGCCGCCGTGCCGTGATGGCGGAGTTCTCGGAGCAGAAGCGGTCGATCACGGCCTTGAGCTGGGCCGACATACCGTAATAGTACAAAGGCGTCGCCAGGACCAGCACGTCGGCCGCGAGGATCTTCTCCAGGATCGCGGCCATGCCGTCGCGCTGGACGCACGGACGCGCGCCGTAGCCGCAGGCCACGCAGCCCGTGCACGGCCTCACGTCCGCCTGCGCCACGTCGATGCGCTCGACCGCGTGCCCCGCCTGACGCGCCCCACGCGCGAACTCCTCGCAGAGGATGGCAGTGGAGCCGTCGCGGTTGGGGCTCCCCCGCAGAATGACGATGTTCATGATCTTCTCCCTACAGCGCCAGGCCGGCCGCCCAGTCAGCCGCCTCGTCGCCGGCGCCGGACGAGAAGCGCTCGCCCTCGAGCCAGTCGCCGGCACCCGCCGCCTCAGCCAGAAGCTCGCCCGAGCGGCCGATTCCCGAGGAGGCGGAGGTGCAGAACGGCACCACGGTCTTATCGGCAAAGTCGTTGCCCGCCACAAAGGTGCGCAGGGGCCAGGCGGCCTCGCCCCACCAAATCGGGTAGCCGAGAAGGACCGTGTCGTAGTCGGCCCAGCCGTCGGGCGTGACCTGCGCGAGCTCGGGATTGGTCCCGTCCGCGCGCTCGACGCTCGTGCGGGAGGCGTCGTCGTTGTAGTTGAGGTCCTCATCTGTGTAGGGATCTGCCGCCTCAATGGCAAAGATATCCGCGCCTAGGCGCTCGGCTATTGCGGTAGCCACACCCTCCGTATTTCCCGTCGCCGAGAAGTACGCGACGAGGGTCGAGCCTGCCGGCGTCGCCTCTTCGTCGGCGTTGCCACCGGTGTCGGCCGCGGGCTCGTCGCTAACCGTCGGCTCGTCCTGGGCCTGCGGCTCGGGCTCAGGGTCCGATGCGCACCCGGCGAGCAGCGCGGTCGCACCCGCGGCGGCTATGGTCAGGAAGTTCCTTCTTGTCAGCATGATTCCCCTCATTCCAATCCACTCGATTAACATACAGAATCCGATTTCATTTCATATATCGGCAGGAAAGAATTTCGGTAAGGTCTGATTTTGTACGTTAATCCTGACCGCACTACGCGCGTGTCACCGTGATCGCACCGGACATGCCCGCAACGTTCTCCGCACCCGCCGTGGCATGCCCCAGCTCGAAGAGGCTGCCGTTGCCGGAGAAGTCGTCGTAGAACATCACGACGTCACCCCACGGCTCATAGTAGGCAAGCACGCCGGCTCCACCCTCGGCGAGCGGGGCGTCCGAGCAATCGAGCTCCTCGGGCGGGTAGAAGGTCTGCTCGTTGCTGCCGAAAGGCTCGACGTCACAGGTCAGCGGCAGCTGCTCGTAGAGTGCTCGAACCGCCGCGGAGCCGTTGAGCTCGTAGGTCACCGTTGCGCCCGCGCAGGTCACGTTGATGGTCATGGTCTCCTCCTCGGTCGTTTCGACGTCCAGATCAACCAGGTTGTAGGTCTGAGTACCAAGGCCGATGACCTCCGCGTGGTCGAGCGTGTGGGCGCCATTCCTGCTCTCGATGCGCTCCACGAGCGCCGCACCGTCCCCAGCCGCGTACACGAGGTCAACGCAGGCGCGGTCGAGCGCCACCGGGTCCAGCGACGCCAGGATGCCGATGTCGGCCATCTCGGGCTCGGCGGGATGAGAATCGCAGTCGCAGTCCACCGAGAGGCGGTTCATCACGTTGACGTACGCCATCGCACCGCCCACGCCGCCAAAGTGGTCGCTCACGGCCTTGGCCGCCTCGGCCATGGACTCCAGGAAGTCGTCCTGCGCGGGGCTGCCCCAGCTCGTGGTCGAGGCACCCGCACTGTGGATGAGCATCTTGCCCTCGCGGCTGGCGATGCCGATCGAGCAGTTCTTGATGGCACCACCAAAGCCGCCCATCGCATGGCCCTTGAAGTGCACGAGCGAGACCACGGAGTCGTAGTTCGCCAGGTGCGCGCCCACGAGGTCCTCCGCGAGGTGCGTCCCGCCCGCGACGGGCAGGCTCATCGAGCCGTCGGCGTCCATGATGTCCACGTCAGCGATGGCGGTAAAGCCGTGGTCGGCGGCTGCTTGAAGGTGGCTCTCCGTGGTGCCGCGCGCCCCGCCATAGGCCGTGTTGCAT
Organism: Thermophilibacter sp. ZX-H3; assembly: GCF_052599055.1. Lineage (NCBI taxonomy): Bacteria > Bacillati > Actinomycetota > Coriobacteriia > Coriobacteriales > Atopobiaceae > Thermophilibacter > Thermophilibacter sp. ZX-H3. The sequence continues at coordinate 127,142 of NZ_JBQXES010000001.1, forward strand.
TCCACGATCGTGGCGCCCAGGTCTTGCACCAGGCCGCCGATGAGGTCCGGCGAGAGGAAGTTGTGCCCGCCCGGCTCGCCCGTGGAGAGCTTCACGGCCACGTTGCCCGCGGGCGAGAAGCCCAGGGCGTCGAAGGCCCGGCGCAGGCCATCCGGCGAGATCTCGCGCGTGAAGTAGACGGGCGTCGCCGCAGGGGTCGCAGGTGCCGGGGGCTCGTCGGGCTCTGGCGAGGCCGCCTCGGGCGCATTCCCCGTCGCCCCGCAGCCCGCGAGCGCCGCCGTTGCCGCGGTCGCGGCCAACGCGTTCACGAACGTTCTTCTCGTCAGCATGTTCTTCTCCGTCCTCCCTTGGCGAGAAGGACCGCAGGCTCGAGGTCCTTCTCGCCAGTTCGGGCTAGTCCATGACGTCCTTCGCCTTGCGCGCCTTGGCAAGGCTCAGGCAGTCGGCGATCTTCTCGCCCGCGGCCAGGTAGGCGTAGGTAGGCATCTCAAAGAGCACGGGTCTGAGCGCCACCACGTCCACCTTGCCGTCCTCGGTCACGATGGAGTCGTCCGCGTAGGTGCCCGCGATCGAACAGATGAAGTTCTCGAAGTGGTCGATCTCGTAGACGTCCTCCACGCGGCACTCCATGGAGAGCTTGGCATCGTCGATGAGCGGGGCGCCGGCCTCGCCCGCGGTCCAGGCGAAGACGTCAGCCTTGCTCTGGCGCGCGCCGCTCACGCTGCCGCAGAAGTCCGCACGATCGAGCCAGGACCCGTCGACCACGTTCACGGAGAGCACGCCGGCCTGCTTGATGTGCTCGTTGATGAAGTGAGCGCCGGCGAGGCTCACCATGATCTTGCTGTGACTGGGGATGCCCGTGTGCGCCACGAGCGTCCAGGTGGGCTCGTCGCCGTTCATGGCGCCCACCACGATCACGGGCGCGGGATAGAGCGCGGGCTTGGACCCGATGTTCCTCTTCATGGCTCTCCTTCCGAGAGGCAGGCTCGGTCGAGACCTGTCCCATCTTTCCTGAGAGAAAAAACCTGTCCCCTATTTGCGCGCCGCTTATAGGTTACGTGACGTCACGTATCTTGTAAAGGGGTTAGATGAGATTCGGGAAATTTTTCCGAGGAGGACGCTATACTAGGCAGAAGGAGACACGCGGAGGGTTCCATGGCCGATTTCATACGGGCGCGCAGCGCCGAGCAGAAGGAGCAGCGCCTCGAGGAGATCAAGGGGGCCGCCCGCAGCCAGTTCCAGACGCACCCCTATCATGAGATCACCCTCACCACGATCGCCGACGAGCTGGGCTGGTCGCGCGCCAACCTCTACAAGTACGTGACCACCAAGGAGGAGATCTTCCTGCTCCTCGCCGGCGACGAGTGCGCCAGCTACTTCGAGGCCCTTCTCGCCGCGCTCCCCGAGGGCTGTGGCCTCGCGCCCGACGTCGTGGCCGAGGTCTGGGCCGGAATCGCCAACGCCCATCAGGAGTACTTCCGACTGGGCGACCTGCTCACCACGATCATCGAGACCAACGTGACGGTGGAGCGCCTCGCCCGCTTCAAGAGCGGGTACTACGCGCACGTCAGCCCCATGGAGGAGCGCCTCCCCCGCATCCTCGACATCAGGGCGGAGAGCGTCGAGCCCCTGCTTTTGGCCATCTACTATCATGCCGTCGGGCTCGTCAGCGGATGCTGGCGCAACCCGCTCGTTGCACAGGCGCTCGAGTCCATCGGCAGGGAGCGGCGCCAGGTCGACTTCCGCGCCGAGATGTGCGACTTCATCGGGATGTGCCTCGCGCACTACGCGGGGTAAGCGCGCGATTCCGGCGACTCCCGGGGCACCCCGCCGCCTGAGTGACTGATTTCGAACAGACGGGGGCCCTCAGGGCGGCCCATCCGTTCAAAACGCGTCACTCGAACGCAAGGGAGGGCGGGGCTCACCCAGGCGCGAGGGGGACACAGAGCGTCCCCGCCCCTGTCGTTCTTGGGGCGGGGACGTACTTCTCGCGACGTTCTTCTCGCCAGGATCTTCTCGCCGGGCTCTTCTCGCCGGGCCCCTGGCTCGCGACTATGCGACGGCGGCCTCGTAGCCCGCCTCGACGACGGCTGCCACGAGCGCGTCGTCGGCCACGGAGTCGGCGGCCTCGACGGTAGCGGTGCCGGCCTCGAGGTTCACGTCCACAGCGCTCACGCCGTCGACGCCCTCGAGCGCCTTCTTCACGTGCGCGACGCAGTGCTGGCACATCATGCCGGTGACGTTCAGGGTCTTGGTCATGGTTGGTTCCCTTCTCTCGGTCGCGGGCGCGGGCGCGCCTGCGACGCTCTCAACGGACACGGCCACGTCAGCGGCCGGGGTTGCCTCGGACGCCGGGCGCTCGCTCGGCTTCCAGGTGCGCAGGCGCAGGGCGTTGCTCACCACGAAGACGGAGCTGAAGCCCATGGCGGCCGCGCCGATCATCGGGTTGAGCGTCACGCCCCAGGGCGAGAGCACGCCCGCCGCCACGGGGATGCAGATGGCGTTGTAGAAGAGCGCCCAGAAGAGGTTCTGCTTGATGTTTCTCATCGTGGCGCGGGAGAGCTCCATGGCGGTGGCCACGTCGGCCGGGTCGGAGTGCATGAGCACCACGTCGGCCGAGGAGATGGCCACGTCCGTGCCGGCACCGATGGCGATGCCCACGTCGGCGCGGGCAAGCGCCGGCGCGTCGTTGATGCCGTCGCCGACCATGGCAACGGTGCGCCCCGCCTCCTGGAGCTCGCGAACCTTGGCCTCCTTCTGCGCGGGCAGCACCCCGGCGATGACCTCGTCCACGCCCACCCGGCGCGCCACGGCGGCCGCGGTGCGCTCCTGGTCGCCGGTGAGCAGCACCGTGCGGGCACCCATCGCGCGCAGCCGCGCGATGGCGGGGGTGCTCGTGGGCTTGACGGGGTCGGCCACGGCGATCATGCCCAGCGCACGACCGGCAAGCGAGAAGAACAGCGGGGTCTTGCCGTCGTCCGCGAGCGTCGCGGCCGCCGCCTCGAGCTCGCCGAGCCCCACTCCGCGCGCGGCCATGAGGCGCGCGTTGCCGGCGAGCGCCGGAGCGCCGTCCACCGTCGCGGAGAGACCGCCGCCCGCCACCTGCTCAAACCTCTCGACGCGGGCGCCCTTCTCGGCATCCGGGCCCTTCTCGTCGGCATAGGAGCAGATGGCGCCGGCCAGCGGGTGCTCGCTCTTGCGCTCGATCGCCGCGGCCACGCGCAGCAGCTCCGCCTCGGGCACGCCCGGGGCGAGAAGGACGTCGGTCACACGCGGCTCGCCCGCCGTCACGGTGCCGGTCTTGTCCAGCACGACGGCGTCCACGTTGCAGGCGGTCTCGAGCGCCTCGGCGGACTTGATCAGGATGCCGTTGGCGGCGCCGCGGCCCGTGCCCACCATGATGGCCGTGGGCGTGGCCAGGCCGAGCGCGCACGGGCAGGAGATCACGAGGATCGAGATGGCGTGCGTGAGCGCCGTGGCAACGTCGCCCGCGAGCGCGAGCCACGCCACGAACGTCACCGCGGCGATGGCGATGACCACGGGCACGAAGACGCCGGCGATCTTGTCCGCCATGCGCTCGATCGGGGCCTTGGAGCTCGTGGCCTCGTCGACGAGGCGGATGATGCCCGCGAGCGTGGTGTCGTCGCCGACGGCGCGAGCCTCCATCGCAAACCAGCCGCGCGTGGAGACCGTGGCGCCGGTGACGCGGTCGCCCACGCCCTTCTCGACGGGCACGCTCTCGCCGGTGATGGCGGACTCGTCCACGGCGGCCGCGCCCTCCACCACCACGCCGTCCACCGGGACGGACTCGCCGGCGCGCACGATCACGCGCTCCCCCACCTGCACGTCCTCGGTGGGGACCTCGACCTCCTCGCCGTCGCGCACGACCGTGGCTGTCTTGGGAGCCAGGTCCATGAGGGCGGTGATGGCGTCCGTGGTGCGGCCCTTGGCGCGGGCCTCGAAGAACTTGCCCAGCGTGATGAGGGTGAGGATCATGCCGGCGGAGTCAAAGTAGAGGCTGTGCGCGGCGTCGTGCAGCGTGGCCACGTCGCCCGCGCCCGCAGCCCACGCCATGCGGTAGAGCTGCGCGACGCTCCAGACGGCGGACGCGGACGAGCCCAGCGCGATGAGCGAGTCCATGTTGGGCGCGCGGTGTGCCAGCGTCTTGAAGCCGGTGATGAAGTAGTGACGGTTCACAAAGAGGATCGGCGCGCAGAGCAGGAGCTGCGTGAGGCCGAGCGCCACGAGGTCGGTCTCCCCCGCGAGCGCGGGCGGCTGCGGCCAGCCGAACATCGGGCCCATGGCCACGTAGAAGAGCGGGACCGAGAAGACCGCGGAGACTATCAGCTGGTTGCGCTTCTCGCGGATGGCCCTCTCGGCGGCCGCGCCGGGGCGCTCGGCGGGTGCGGAGCCGCGGCCCTTCTCGCCCGATCGCGCGCGACGGGCGGCGCCGTAGCCGGACTTCTCGATGGCCTCCACCACAGCCGCCGCCGTCTCGGGCGAGCCGTCGTAGTCGAGCTCCATCGAGTTCTTGAGCAGGTTCACGTTGGCGCAGGCGACGCCGGGCACCTCGCCCGCCGCCCTCTGCACGCGTGACGAGCACGCCGCGCAGGTCATGCCCGTTATGTCAAAGGTCTCTCTCATCGCACCTCCCAGCGTGCAAAGGGGACAGTCACTTTTGCACGCATCACATGAACTTCTTGAAGAGGTCCATGACCTCGTCTGTGACCTCGGTGTCGCCGGCCTGGATGTGCTCGACGACGCAGGTCTCCAGGTGGTCGCGCATGACCTCGCGCGAGATGGCCTTCACCGCGGACTCCACCGCCGCGAGCTGCGTGAGGACGTCTCCGCAGTAGCGGTCCTCCTCAACCATCGCCCGGATGCCGTTCAGCTGCCCGACGGCACGGTTGATGCGCCGCGTGACGCTCGCCTTGAGCTCCGGCGAGCGCGGCGTGTGCTTGAGCTCGCCGCAGTGCGGGCAGGCGCGCTGGTCGACGTCCTTATCGACGCTTCCCTCGGTCATGGCTTCCCTCCCTGTCAGATACCCCCTCGGGGTTTCCGTCTCGATGCACTCTATACCCCATGGGGGTACCTGTCAAACGGCAGATTGGCGATTGGTGGCGAATCGTCGCGAATCCGACGCCCGTGGCGAGGCCGACGCCCCGCCTCCATACGCCCGGGGCGAGAAGGACGCCGCCCGCCGATTGCGCCCGGCTCGCCGCAGGCCGGGCCGGCCCCGCCACCTGCGCCGTCAGCGACCGGTCAGCAGGCGGGCAGACAACGCCGCGACCAGGGCTGCTAGGCTCGTCTCCCACGGGAGAAGGGAGCTACGATGTACCGCAACTACGACGACTTCGACCTCGACTTCGGAAGCGGCTACGGATACGGCCTCGAGTGTGGCCGCGGGCGCGGCCCTGGGTACGACCGAACGTCCGAATCCGCACATGGCCGCAGGTCCGATACGCTGAACGCCCGCCTGGGTGACATCTTCACCCTCGTTCTGCTCTATCTGAATCCCGACTACGAGCTCTCTTGCTTCGACACCATCGTGTCGCCGCGCACCCACGCGTTCGGCTCGCTCCAGCGCCTCGCGGAATGCGGCCTCATCCACCGCCTCCCCGACGAGGCGAACGTCTCCCTCACCGGGGAGGGCATGCGGGAGGCACGGGGGATTCTCAAGTTTCTGCAGCTCGCCCTGGGGCCGCACATCGGGGCGAGCCTCGACGACATACGGGACGCGGAACCCGAGCTCCTCGCGCACGAGATCGTCGACGGCGCCGGCCCCCTCACGATGGACGAGATCGCCCGCGCCCTCTCAGGCAGGCCTGTCGCGGAATCGCCCGCGCCCCCAGACCCGACCATGCTTGCCGATCCGCCCGCGTCCTACCATCGCGCGACGGGCGACGAGAGGGCCTTCCTCCTCATGGTCCGCCTGCCCCTCGTGGCCGGCGGGCCCTACGGCAGGAGCTTCACGTGCTGGAGGAAGATTCTCGTACCGGCGGGCCTCACCTTCCTCGACCTGCACATCGTGATACAGCGCTGCTTCTGCTGGCTCGACACGCGCCCCTTCGGGTTCGAGCTCAGGCACGGGGGGAAGAACCACCTCATCGGGGAGCCCGAGGTCCTCGGCGAGGTCCCGAGGGTGGAGTCGCGCCGCCACGCGTTCCTGCACGAGGACGCCTCGGAGACGCGGCTGGGCGACCTGCTCGCCCGCGCGTGGGGAACGGTGACGTACTGCTATGGGCTCGGGGGCCTATGGCGCCACGATATCGAGGTCCTCGACGTCGCGGACGGCCTCGCCGCGGCGGGCCCCCAGCTGCTCGACGGCATCGGCGACGCTCCCGGCGACTGGATGCGCAGCGCCGACGAGCTCGTCGAGTTCACGGAGGGCCTCCTCCGGGACGAGCCGAGCCAGCTCAAGGCGCTCGCGGATGCGGGAGAGCGAGGCTTCGAGCCCTTCGAACTCCCGGGCGCGCGAAGGAGGCTCATGGGCTTCGAGGAGCACCGCGCGCGCTGGCAGGAGCGCCTCGACGCGAGGGGCGAGCCCCCGTCCCCTGACCCGGCCGCCTAAGGCGACCCCGCCCTCGGCCCGAGATCCCGCCCTCGCCGGGGAGCGCTCACGCGCCGAACGGCCAACTCTGCGGGCACGAGGGGCGGCGGATGTGCGATGCTGTGGTGAGCCGATTGGAGGCAGCCATGACACAGCACCTCGAGACCACGCGCCTGACCCTGCGGCCCTGGAGGGAGTCCGACGCCGACGCGCTCTTCCGCTACGCGCGCGACCCCGACGTGGGCCCGCGCGCCGGATGGGCCGCGCACGAGAGCGTCGAGGAGAGCCGCCGGGTGATCCGCGAGGTGCTCGCCATGCCGGAGAGCTACGCCATCGTGCTCAAGCGACGCGCGGGGGACCTGCCCGTGGGCGCGATCGCCCTCATGCTTGGCGCGGCATCCGACCTCGCGCGGTCGAGCCGGGAGGCGGAGCTGGGCTACTGGGTCGGCCGGCCCCTCTGGGGGCAGGGCATCGTGCCCGAGGCGGCTGCGGCCCTGCTCGAGCACGCCTTCCTAGACCTGCGCCTCGATGCGGTCTGGGCGAGCTACTACGAGGGCAACGAGCAGAGCCGGCGCGTGCAGGAGAAGCTCGGCTTCATCCCCGACCGCGTCATCGAGTCGCTGCCCCGGCCGCGCCTCGGCGACGCGGCGCGTGCCCACGTCAACGTGCTCAGCCGTGACCGCTGGGCCCACATGCGCCACGCGCACCGCGGCCTCATCGACGAGCAGCAGGCCGAGAAGCACGACATCGTGGGGAACCTGTCACTGGTGGCCCTCGTCCGCTCGGGAGGCCAGACCGGGGCGGACCGCGGCGCGCTCGACGCCGCCCGCGAGATGGGCGTCGCCCTGTGCGGCTGGTGCCCGGCGGGCGGCCTCGCGGAGGACCTCCCCGAGGCCCCCGGCCTGCTCGGCCCCTACCCCGAGCTCAGGGAGACGCCGAGCGCCGGGTACATCCAGCGCACGGCGTGGAACGTCCGCGACTCCCATGCGACCCTCATCGTGTCCCCGGGCGGCCTCGAGCCCAAGAGCGGCACCGAGGCCACGGTCGACTTCGCCCGCGCGTACGGGCGCCCCGTGCTCGTGATCGAGGGTCCGGGTGAGGTTGCGCGGGCGCGGACGTGGCTCGAGGGCATCGGCCGAGAGCTGACGCTCAACGTGGCGGGCCCCCGCGCCTCCAAGGTGCCCGAGGTCTACGAGGTCACGCGCGGGGTCGTCCGCGAGCTTCTCTCCTAGGCGACGCCCCCTCGAGAGGCCGGCGAGAAGAACGGCGAGAAGAACGGCGGGGGGTCAGGCGCCCCGCTCCGCGCGGCTCAGCGCGGCGCCGCATCCCGCGACGAGGGCGCTCGCGGCGGTGGCGGCGAGCGCGTCGGCGGAGGGCGAGAGAAGGAGCAGCCCGAGCCCCAGCGCCGCCCCGGCGCCACAGAGAAGGGCCGCAAGCGCGCCGAGCCTTCGCAGGTACGATGCGTTCCTGCCAAGCAATGCCTCAGCCATGCCCCTCAGCCTCCTCCTGCGGCAACCCCAATGCTGCCCTTACGATAGACGTGCCGCGTAACGCGCGCGTAAGCCGCGCGGCAGGAGACGGCAAGCTCGGCGGGAGCGGGGCGCAAGCGCTAAGCTCTTCTCGACATTCCGTCGAAAGGACCGCCATGAACGACTTCACGTTCCTCTGCCCCACCAAGTTCGTCTTTGGCCGGGGCGTCACCGACCGCGTGGGCGCGGAGCTCACGGCACTCGGCAGGCACCGCGCGCTCGTGGTCTACGGCCAGGGCTCGGTCGTGCGCACCGGGACGCTCGGCAGGGTGCTCGCCGCGCTCGACGCGGAGGGGATCGCCCACGAGGAGCTCTCCGGCGTCCGGCCCAACCCCGAGGTCGGCCTCGTGCGCGCGGGCGTCGAGCGAGCCCGCGACATCGGGGCGGACGTCATCCTCGCCGTCGGCGGCGGGTCGGTCATCGACACCGCCAAGGCAATCGCGCTCGGCGTCCCCTACCAGGGCGACGTCTGGGACCTCTTCTCGAGGGCAGCCGAGCCCGTCGCCGAGGGCAAGCCTCCCGTCGCCTGCGTCCTCACCATCCCCGCCGCCGGCTCCGAGGCCTCGGCGAGCTGCGTCATCACCAACGACGAGCTGCGCCTCAAGCGCGGGCTCTCGAGCGAGCTCCATCGCCCCGCCGTCTCCGTCATGGACCCCGAGCTCACCTTCACCCTCCCCTCCTACCAGACGGCCGCCGGGGTCACGGACATGATCGCCCACGTCATCGAGCGGTACTTCTCCTCGGCGGGGCCGGTCCCGGTGACCGACGGCATCGCGTGCGCGATTGTGCGCTCGCTCGTGGAGGAGGCGCCGCGCGCCCTCGCCGACCCCGCTGACTACGACGCCCGCGCCAACATCATGTGGGCGGGCATGCTCGCGCACAACGACATCGCCGGCCTCGGCAGGAACGCCGTCGCCGGCGGCCGCGCGGGAGGCTGGGAGAGCCACGCCCTCGAGCACGAGCTCTCCGCCCACGACGCGCGCATCACGCACGGCGCCGGGCTCGCCGTCATCGTGCCCGCCTGGATGCGCCACGTGTGGCGCGAGAACCCGGACCGCTTCCTCTCGTTCGGCCGCGACGTCTTTGGGATCGAGCCCGTCGACCCCGCCGAGGACGCCGTGGACGTGACGGCCGAGGAGGCCGTCGCCGACGCCGTGGGCGCGACGATCGACGAGCTGCAGGGCTTCTTCGTCTCCCTCGGCATGCCGAGGACGCTCTCGGAGCTCGGCGTCACGAGAGGGCAGATTCCGGCGCTCCTCGAGACCCTGGAGAAGAACAAGGGGCCCGTCTTCGGCGAGTTCAGACGCCTGACGATGGAAGATGCGCGGCAGATCTACGAGTCCGCGCTGTAGGCGAGAAGGACGACGCATGGCGGCCCTCCGTCCCGGCAAATGGGGCGGAGGGCCTTTTCCATGGCTTTGAGCTGCAACGATACGAATCCTTACAAAAACGACGCCCATGTCTGCAGAGACGGTGAAGGCCCTCCGCCCACAGGCGAGAAGGACGCGCCTGCCGATAGGTTCTGAAATCGATTGCCGTTGACGGCCGCCCTCACCTGCCCCGTCAGCAGCCCGTCAGAGGGCGGGAAGACAACGTCGCGAGGCCCCTTGGTACGCTCGCCCGGCCCATCGGAAATCGATTGAGAGGAGCCTGCATGGAGCAGTTCAGGACAGCCATCGGACGTCGTCGCGAGGGGGTGACGGGCGTCGCGAGGGTCGCAACCCTCGTCGCGGCGCTCCTTCTCCTGCTCTGCGTCGCGTGCGGGGCGGCGCCGCGGGAGGCGCTCGCCATCGGCGACGCCGTGACCGTGCGCAGCGTGACGTCACCCAGCAACGAGGACGGCTTTGACGCCGGCACCCACTACTTCGACGTCATGGACGGCACGGGCACCACCGTCGCCGTGGGGTACTGCATGAACCTCGGGCGCGTGAACCCGGAGACGCTCTCCTACGACGCGGGCTGGGAGTACGCCACGGGCGCGCTCGCCTACATCGCCTACCACGGCTTCCCGGGCACCAGCGTCATCGCCGGCCACCAGCTGAGCGAGCTCGGGGCGCGCACCGCCACGGCGCTCGCGGTGTACATGCAGCAGGGCTACATCGAGCCCGGCGTGGAGTGCTACGTCCCCGTGGGCGCCTGGGAGGGAGGCGGCGGCTACAGCTTCGCCGACCGCGGCCCCACCAGCGCCGAGGTCCGTCAGGCGGCGCTCGACCTCTACCTCGAGGCGCAGGCGCACGCCGGCGAGGACGGACCCTGGAACCACGCGGTCCGCGTCTACCACGCCCCGCGCGGCGACGTGCAGAACATGCTCGTGATCGAGCGCAGCGCCTCCGCGACGCTCGTCAAGCATGACGCCGAGAGCGGCGAGGCCCTGGCGGGCGCGGAGTTCGACGTCGTCGCGAGAGGGGACGTCGTCGCCCCCGACGGGACCGTCCAGGCAGCGGACGGCCAGGTCGTGGCGCATGTGAGCACGGGCGCCGACGGCGCGGCGCGCGTGGGCGGGCTGCCGCTCGGGTCGGGCACCGCCACCTACGCCTTCGTGGAGACGAAGGCGCCGGACGGCTACGTCCTCGACGGGACGCCCCATGAGTTCACGGTGTCGACGGGCGGCGAGCAGACCTCCGTCGTCACGGTGACCGTCGAGGCCACGAACGAGAAGAACTCGCTCGTCGTGACGAAGTCGGAGTTGGGAAGCGAGGACGCGACCCTCCCCGGGACCGAGTTCGCCTGGTGGAACGCCGCGGAAGGCGACGACCCCGCGGCGGCGGCGAGCGCCCGGACGCTTGTCGTGGGCGATGACGGGACCCTGAGGATCGAGGGGCTGGCCCCGGGAGACTGGCACCTCATGGAGACCAGGCCCGTCCCCGGGCACCTGCTCGACCAGACGGTGCGGACCGTCCACGTCGACGAGGCCGGGCTCGTGTCCGGGGACTGGCTCGCCGGGGGCGCCCATGCCAGCGCGAGGCTGGAGAACGACTACACCAAAGTCGACGTCTCCAAGCGCTCCGCGACCGGCGAGGACGAGGTGCCCGGGGCGACGCTCACCGTGCGCGACGGGGAGGGGAACCTCGTCGAGACGTGGGTCTCGGGAACCGAGCCGCACCGCATCGAGCGCCTCGAGCCGGGCACCTACACGCTGACGGAGGAGATGACGCCCCGGAACTACGACCGGGCGGAGACCGTCACCTTCACCGTCGAGGGGACAGGTGAGGTGCAGACCGTCGTCATGCGGGACGACCCCATCGAGGTGTCCGGGCAGATCGACAAGCGGCAGGAGATCGCCGACCCCGTCGCCGCGCGCACGGAGGCCAACGGCGACGGGGCCAACCGCGCCGCGCTCACCGTCTCCGACGACGGGTCGTACGAGTACGGGATCGACTTCAGGAGCACGAGCGCGACCTGGGCCGACGAGCTCACGATGACCGACCGGATCGACGCCGCGGCACGCGGCCTCGCCGTGCTCACGTCGATCGTCACCCCACGCGCGAGCGGGGACTACGACGGCCTCATGAACGTCTGGTACCAGACCAACCTCACCGACCCCGCCCGCGTTGACGAGAGCGGCGCCAACGCCACGCGCTCGGACGGGCATGAGAACCCCTGGCTCGAGGGCGAGGGAAGGCAGCTCGGCTACGAGGGATGGAGGCTCTGGCGCGCCGACGTGCCCGCCGACGAGGCGGTCGAGCTCGCGGTCTCCGAGCTCGGGCTTGACGAGGGCGAGGTCGTGACCGGCATCCGCCTCGAGTATGGGCGCGTCGAGGCGGGCTTCACCACCCGGACGGGCGACTGGGACCGAAATGGCCTCAAGGACGCGCACGATGACGTCGACGACCTCGCGGCATCTCATGACGATGGCCTCTCCCCCGCCGTCCTGCGCATGCGCGCCACGGAGTCCTACGTCGAGGGGACCTCGCTCGACAACGCCGCTCGCGTCGACCTCTACCGCAACGGAGGGGGCGAGGGGCTCGAGGCGCACGACGAGGACGCGGTGACGCAGACGGCCGCCACGGCGCCCGAGTCCCCGGAGGGCCTGCCCGGCACCGGCGAGGACGCGCTCCCCGCGCTGCTCGTCGTCCTTCTCGGCGCGAGCTGCGTCGCCGTGCCCCTGCTGCGCGGGCGCCATCAGCGAAGATAGATCCCGGCGCCCCGGCCTCCCGCGGCCGGGGCGCAACAAAACATTAGCAGTGCTAATATCTGAGGTGATTCTTCTCGGCCAAGAGGCGAGGCCTCGAGCGCGAGCTCACCCGCGCGGGATGGGTCAAGCTCGCGGGCAGGGGGTCCAAGCATGACAAGTTCCGAAAAGGGGAACGTGTCATCACCGTTCCCCGACACAGGGAGCTGCGAGACACGACCGCCCTCGGAATACTGCGCGAGGCGGGTCTGAGATGATCGGGGGCATGGCGTTGGTCTACGTCCAGGAGTTCGAGTTCGTGGAGGAGGAGGGGGCCGTCATCGCCCTTCCCTGCGGCCTTCCGGGAGCAACCGAGGGGGCGGACCTTGCCGACGCGGTGGGCATGGCCGCGGACTGGCTGTACGAGCACGTGATCTCCGACCTCGCTGCCGGACGCGCCCGGCAGCCCGCAAACGTGGGCAACGCGCCGGAACGGGGTGGCACCGTGATCGCCGTCGCCGTGAGGGCGGGCATCGAGGACGTCCCGGCCATCACTGCCGCCGAGGCGGCGCGCCGCCTCGGCGTGAGCACCGCCCGCGTGGCGCAGCTCTGCCGCGCGGGGGAGCTGGACTCCTGGCGCGTCGGCTCGGCGCGCATGGTCTCCATCGAGAGCGTCGAGTACCGTCTGGCGGCGCGCCCCCACGCCGGCAGGCCGCGAAGGGCGGCGCTCGCCTGACCTCCCCGAGCCAAGCCGCCGCGAGGGAGGGCCGACGTCCGCGGTCCCAGTTCTGTGCAATCGTTGATTATTCCTCCGAGCTGGCCGGGGACTGGGATAATGTCCTCGTTTGTGCCGTCGAGCAGAAGGAGCCCCATGGAGGACGTCTTCACCAACCTCATCAGCCAGTTCGGCTACATTGGCGTCTGGTTTCTCATCTTCTTCGAGAACGTGTTCCCGCCCATTCCGTCCGAGCTGATCTTGCCCCTCTCGGGCTTCTTCACCACGACGACCGACCTCACGCTCCCCGGCGTCATCATCGCCGCCACCATCGGCTCGATCACCGGAGCCTACATCCTCTACGGCGTCGGCCGCCTCCTCTCCCGCGAGCGCCTCATGACGTTCTTCGGCACGCGCCCGATGCGCCTTCTGGGCTTCAAGCCCGAGGACATCTCGAGCGCCGTCGACTGGTTCGACCGCAAGGGCCAGGCAACCGTGCTCATCTGCCGCTGCATCCCCGTCGTGCGCAGCCTCATCTCCATCCCCGCCGGAACCGCCAAGATGGGCGTCGTGCGCTTCTCGCTCTACACGCTCGTCGGATCTGCCGTCTGGAACAGCGTGCTCTGCTCGCTCGGCGCGGCTGCCGGCAGCGCCTGGGAGACGGTGACCGCCCAGGCGGAGTGGGTCTCCGACGTCGTCAAGTACGTGATCATCGCCATCGTCATCGTGGCCGTGATCTTCTGGGTCGTCAAGCGCATCATCCCCGCCCTGCGCGAGCATAAGGACAACGAGGGCCAGCAGGAGTAGCCCCCGCACCCCGCACGCACCACCGACCTGGGCGGCTCCCGGACGCTCCCGCGAGGGCAGTCCGGGAGCCGCCCTCTTCGTCCGTCCCGTCCTCCCGCCCGGATACATGCCCTTGCGTCGCCCCTCTCCGGCCTTAAAATGAACGTGTTCATAAACGCCCGGCGAGAAGGGCGCTCATGCCCAAGATCATCGAGAACCTGCGGGAGCGCGTCCTCAAGGCCGCGCGCGAGACCCTCGTCACCGAGGGCTACCAGGCCCTCTCCATGCGCTCCCTCGCCCGACGCGCGGGCGTCGCCCCCGGCACCCTCTACAACTACTTCCGCGACAAGGAGGAGATCGTCGCCACGCTCGCGCTCGCCGACTGGCAGGGCGCGCTCGCGCGCATGGGCGCCGCCGCGGCCCGCGCGAGCGACCTCGAGCGCGGCCTCGCCGCCCTCTGTGACGAGCTCAATTCCTTCTCGGACGCATACCGCCCCACCTGGGAGCAGTACGAGGGCGGGCGCGCCGCAGGCTACCTCGCTCGCCATCACCGCATGCTCCGCGAGCAGGTCGCCCGCCCCGTCCGCACCGTGCTCGAGCGCTCGGGGCGCGCCGACCTCGCGCCCCTCGCGGACGTGCTCGCCGAGGTCCTTCTCGCCTGCTCGGTCAACGCTGACCTCGGCACCGCATCCATCGGCAAGCTGGCGGCCGCCCTCGCGGCGGGCGCCCCGCACACAGAAGGAGGACAAGAATCGTGAGCAGCTTCAAGGACCTGAGGATCGTCGACAACTTCTACCAGACGTCGGCCTTCTTCCCCATGCCGACGGTGTGCATCTCCACGATGAACCCCGACGGCTCCCTCAACATCGGCTCGTACTCGCTGTGCTTCCCGTACTACATCGCCGGCAAGGACCGCTACGCGATGCTCCTGGAGTGCCGCAACACGTCCAACACCTGCGCCAACCTGCTCCGCACGCACAAGTGCGCCCTGAACTTCATCCCCGACGACCGCGAGAGCTTCAAGGAGGCCGTGCGCCTGGGGTTCCCCGGGCCCTCCGCAGAGAAGATGGGCGACCTCAAGTTCGAGATGGAGCCCGGCCAGGCCGACCCCGCAGACCCGCTGCGCCCGCCCGTGATCAAGAGCGCGTTCCAGGTCTTCGAGTGCACCTGGGCCGCCAAGCTTGAGGGCGCGGACAAGTTCCGCGTGGAGGACATCGACGACGGCCACCCCGGCCCCTACAACGACTTCAACGGCATCACGTCCAAGTACGGCGCGCACTTCATCCTTCACATCGACAAGATCCTCATGAAGGAGCGCTACTACGACGCCATCGTGAACGGCGTCAACAAGACGAGCTTCCCGCCTGTGCCCGTGGACTACGGCTACCGCGACTCCACCAACTTCTGGTACACGCGCTTCCCCAAGCTCGCCAGGCCCATCGCCGAGCCCGTCCCCGCGCCCAAGGAGGTGGACATCGAGTCCATCCGCTACGCGGCCAACCGCGCGGACGACACGGTCAAGTTCACCGACGAGGCGCTCAGGAACTTCGTCAAGGTGCCGCGCCCGTTCCTCAAGACCGTCCTCAACGGCTGCGTGGCCTGGGCCAAGGAGAACGGCGTCACGCTCATCACCGACGAGCACGTCAAGATCATCAACGACAAGCGCCGTGCCGAGAAGGACAAGCGCTGATGGGCGCCAGGGGGACGGAGCGGCGGCAGCCCCTCCGTCCCCCTGGCACGCGTGCAGCTTACGCCGCCCATCCGACCGCTTGTGACAGGTCGGCCGCCCTTCTCGCCCCGCGCGTCTACGCTAATGGCGTGAGGGCGAGCGCCAATCGTGTCTGCAGACGCGCCAATCGTGTCAGTGCGCCCGGGGAAGGGCTCGGCCTCAATATATTTGAGATGATGCCGAGCCTGTCGAAGGGGAGAGACATGAAACACGAGGACATCATCAGGAAGCTCTCGCTCGCCGAGAAGTGCGCGCTGCTCCAGGGCGGCACCACCTTCGGGAGCTGGCCCAACGAGCGTGCCGGCATCCCGGCCATCGAGTTCTCGGACGGCCCCTCGGGCGTCCGCCACCAGGCCGGCGCGGCCGACCACCTCGGCCTCAACGGCTCCGAGCCGGCCACGTGCTTCCCCACCGCCGTGACGATGGCCAACACGTGGGACACCGAGCTCGAGGAGCGCGTCGGCGCCGCGATGGGCCAGGAGGCCGCCGTCCAGAAGGTGGGGACGCTGCTCGCCCCCGGCCTCTGCATCAAGCGCAACCCGCTCTGCGGCCGCAACTTCGAGTACTTCTCGGAGGACCCGCTCGTCTCCGGCAAGATGGCCGCCGCCTTCGTCCGGGGCGTCCAGTCCAACGGCATCGGCGCCTGCCCCAAGCACTACGCCGTCAACAGCCAGGAGGCGCGCCGCCAGGCGTCCGACTCCGTCCTCGACGAGCGCACCCTGCGCGAGATCTACCTCGCCGGCTTTGAGACCGTGGTCCGCGAGGCCGACCCCATGACCATCATGAGCTCGTACAACCTCGTGAACGGCGTCTACGCCAACGAGAACGAGCACCTGCTCCAGGAGATCCTGCGCGACGAGTGGGGCTTCGACGGCTCCGTCGTCACCGACTGGGGCGGCTCCAACGACCACGCCGCCGGCGTGGCGGCGGGCTCGACCTTCGAGATGCCGGCCCCGGGCCTCGGCTCCACCCGCGAGCTCATCGCCGCCGTCGAGGCGGGCACCATCTCCGAGGCCGACGTCGACGCCCGCGTGGACGAGGTCATCGACCTCGCGCTCAAGGTGACCCCGGCCGTCGAGGCGGCGCCGGCATCCTTCGACGTCGACGCGCACCACGCGCTCGCCCGCGAGGCCGCCGCGGCCGGCTGCGTCCTGCTCAAGAACGACGGCCCCATCCTGCCGCTCCCCGCGCACGCCAAGGTCGCGCTCATCGGCGACTTCGCCAAGACCCCGCGCTACCAGGGCGCCGGCTCCTCCGCCGTCAACTGCACCAAGGTCGACAGCCTGTTCGACCTCATCGGCGAGACCGACCTCGACCTCGTGGGCTACGAGCCCGGCTTCGAGCGCCACGGCGGCGAGAACGCCTCCAAGCGCGCCGCGGCGCTCGACCTCGCGCGCCACGCCGACGTCATCCTGCTGTGCCTCGGCCTCGACGAGATCGCCGAGTCCGAGGGCGCCGAGCGCCTCACCATGCGCCTGAACGAGAACCAGGTCGAGCTCGCCCACGCCGTGGCCGAGGTCAACCCCAACGTCATCGTCCTGCTCTCCGCCGGCTCCTGCGTGGAGACCGACTGGGTCCAGGACGCACGCGCCGTGCTCTACTGCGCGCTCGGCGGCCAGGCGGGCGCGGGCGCCGCGCTCGACGTGGTCACCGGAGCCGTCTGCCCCTCGGGCAAGCTCGCCGAGACCTGGCCGGTGCGCCTCGAGGACGTCCCCTCCTCCGCCAACTTCCCCTCCGAGGAGAAGAGCGCCGAGTACCGCGAGGGCCTCTACGTGGGCTATCGCTACTTCGACACCGCCAAGGTGCCGGTGGCCTTCCCCTTCGGCTTCGGCCTCTCGTACACCTCCTTCGCCTACTCGGGCCTCAAGGCCACGGCGGACGCGGTGAGCTTCACCGTCACCAACACCGGCGCCGTGGCCGGCGCCGAGGTGGCCCAGCTCTACGTGGCCAAGCCCGACCACGAGGTCTTCCGCCCGGAGCAGGAGCTTAGGGGCTTCGCCAAGGTCGAGCTCGCCCCCGGCGAGTCCAAGGTCGTCACCATCCCGCTCACCGAGCGCGCCTTCAGCTACTTCAACGTCAAGACGAACCGCTGGGAGGTCGAGGCGGGCACCTACGAGCTGCGCGTGGCCGCCGCCTCCGACGACGTCCGCCTCACCGCCGAGGTCGAGCTCGCCGGCACCGGCGCCCCCAACCCGTACGCCGGCGTCGACGTGGCACCCTACGAGTCCGCCGACGTGCTCCGCGTGGACGACGCGCACTTCGCCGCCCTCCTCGGCCACGCCATCCCGAGCAACGAGGCCAAGATCGAGCGCAACATGTGCTTCCGCGACCTCAACCACGGCCGCTCCCTCATCTTCTGGGTCGTGTGGCTCGTCCTGCGCGCCCTGAAGAACGCCGCCGACAAGTCCGGCCACCCCAACCTCAACGTCCTCTTCATCTGGAACATGCCGCTGCGCGCCCTCGCCAAGATGACCAACGGCATGGTGGACATGGGCCTCGTCGACGCGCTCGTCCGCGAGGTCAAGGGCTACGGCTGGGCGGGCATCGTCCTTCTCGCCCTCTCGATCGCCCTCGGCTGGGGCGTCGGCTTGGGCATCCTGCTCTGGCTGCTGTGGGTGCTCGCGCCCATCCTCTTCGCCTTCGTCATGAACCTCGTGCGCAACAACGCGCTCGCCAAGCAGATCGCCGACGCCTCGCGCGCCCGCTAGCCCCCGTCAACGACCGTCAGAACGTCACAGAAAGGACCCGCCATGAGCTTCAAGACTTGGACCGAGGAGCACCAGGGAATCTGGGAGTTCATCAAGTTCAACATCCTGTCGAACGTCTCCACCATCTCCCGCTTCGTCTTCACGTGGATCGGCACCGCCATCTTCATCAACGCGATGCAGATGACCCAGCCCTTCCAGTTCCTCATCTTCAACTACACCGAGCCGAGCTCCAACGGCCTGGGCGGCTTCATCACCTTCCTCATCGCCGAGGTCGTGGCGCAGGTCGTCAACTTCTTCGTCCAGATGAAGTGGGTCTTCAAGTCCGATGCCTCCTTCAAGGACGCCGCCTGGAAGTACGCCATCCTCGCCGTGATCATCGTCGTGGTGAACCTCATCCTCCCCGGCTACGTGATGAGCTTCTGCCAGACCACCTTCGGCTGGGACGCCGGCCTCTCCGGCACCGTGGCCTCCGTCGTGAACACGCTGCTCGCCGTTGTCGTGAGCTTCCCGCTCCTCAAGTTCTGGATCATGCCGAGCAAGTAGTCCCCAAGGGACACGGCCTTCCTCCTGGCGCCCCGACCACCCCGAGGTCGGGGCGCTCTTCTGTGCCGGGGCGCCGCGGGCCGGCGCGACACGATGGCGAAGCCGCCCTTGCACCATCGCGGACGCTCCGCACCGCGGGTTCTTCTCACCCGAGGGATAACGTGTGCAAAAGTGCCTGTCCCTTTTGCACGCTTTTGCACGACGCCCCTCCCCCGCTGGCTCCGCCCGTATGTGTGTTTTGCCAGATGTCACCATCAACTAACTTTTCTCAGCTCCATCAAGTTCTCATATCTGGTAGTTTGAAGAGTGCCGTTATCCCGCGGCGGGCGCAACGCGCCCAACCTCAGATAAAGGAGCGTGAGCAGTGAGTCAGCAGGAGGCCTGGGCCGGCTTTGTCGGCGGCAACTGGGAGCACGAGATCGACGTCCGTGACTTCATCCAGAAGAACTACACCCCCTACGACGGCGACGAGTCCTTCCTCGCCGACCCCACGGAGAACACCACCAAGCTCTGGGACGAGGTCATGGGCCTCTTCGCCAAGGAGCGCGAGGCGGGCGGCGTCCTCGACATGGACACCGACCTCGTCTCCACGATCATCTCGCACCCCGCGGGCTACATCGACCAGCCCCTCGAGAAGATCGTCGGCCTGCAGACCGAGAAGCCGCTCAAGCGCGCCCTCATGGTCAACGGCGGCATCCGCATGGCCGTGGCCGCCTGCAAGCAGAACGGCTACGAGGTCGACCCGGAGATCGTGAACATCTACACGAACTACCGCAAGACCCACAACGCCGGCGTCTTTGACGCCTACACCCCCGAGATGCGCGCCTGCCGCCACAGCCACATCATCACCGGCCTGCCCGACGCCTACGGCCGCGGCCGCATCATCGGCGACTACCGCCGCGTCGCCCTCTACGGCGTCGACCGCCTCATCGAGGAGAAGAAGGCCGAGCACGCCGGCACCCAGAAGACCATGAACGAGGCCACGATCCGCCACCGCGAGGAGCTCGCGGAGCAGATCCGCGCCCTCCAGGAGCTGGGGCAGCTCGGCAAGATCTACGGCTTCGACATCTCCAAGCCGGCCAAGAACTTCCAGGAGGCCGTCCAGTGGCTCTACTTCGGATACCTCGCCGCGGTCAAGGAGCAGAACGGCGCCGCCATGTCCATCGGCCGCAACTCCACGTTCCTCGACATCTACGCCGAGCGTGACCTCAAGGCCGGCGTCATCACCGAGGCCGAGGCCCAGGAGATCATCGACCACCTCGTCATGAAGCTCCGCATGGTCAAGTTCGCCCGCACCCCCGAGTACAACGAGCTCTTCTCCGGCGACCCGCAGTGGGTCACCGAGTCCCTCGGCGGCATGGGCGTCGACGGCCGCTCCATGGTCACCAAGACCGCCTTCCGCTACCTCCACACCCTCGAGAACATGGGCACCAGCCCCGAGCCCAACCTCACGGTGCTCTGGTCCACGCGCCTGCCCGAGGCCTTCAAGCGCTACTGCGCCAAGATCTCCATCACCACGAGCTCCATCCAGTACGAGAACGACGACCTCATGCGCGTCTACCACGGCGACGACTACGCGATCGCCTGCTGCGTGTCCTCCATGCGCATCGGCAAGGAGATGCAGTTCTTCGGCGCCCGCGCCAACCTCGCCAAGTGCCTCCTCTACGCCATCAACGGCGGCCGCGACGAGAAGACCGGCGAGCAGGTCGGCCCGAAGTTCCGTCCGGTCGAGGGCGACTACCTCGACTACGACGACGTGGTCTCCAAGTTCCGCGACATGATGCAGTGGCTCGCCGAGGTCTACGTCAACGCGCTGAACATCATCCACTACATGCACGACAAGTACTGCTACGAGCGCCTGCAGATGGCCCTGCACGACGAGCACGTCCACCGCTGGTTCGCCACGGGCATCGCCGGCCTGTCCGTCGTGGCCGACTCCCTCTCCGCGATCAAGTACGCCAAGGTCAAGGTCATCCGCGACGAGACCGGCCTGGTCACCGACTACGAGGTCGAGGGCGAGTTCCCCAAGTACGGCAACGACGACGACCGCGTGGACCAGCTCGCCCACGACGTGGTCGAGGTCTTCATGAAGTACGTCCGCGAGACCGACACCTACCGCAACTCCGTCCCGACGACCTCGATCCTCACGATCACCTCGAACGTCGTCTACGGCAACGCCACCGGCAACACGCCCGACGGCCGCCGCGCCGGCGAGCCCTTCGCCCCGGGCGCGAACCCCATGCACCGTCGTGACACCCACGGCGCCGTGGCGTCGCTCGCCTCCGTCGCCAAGCTCCCGTTCAAGGACGCCCAGGACGGCATCTCCAACACGTTCTCCATCGTGCCGAACGCCCTCGGCAAGGGCGACGCCGTCATGTTCGACGAGCTCGACCTCGACGCCCTCGGCGTGGACATCCAGATCGAGAACCCCGCCCCCGACTGCGGCTGCTGCTAGCCACCTGCGCATCGGGGACAGCCCCGACGCGCGGAGCCGTTCGGGCGGATTCGATAAATGTCACTGACTTGGTGACACTTATCGGGTACACTGTGGTTACAGGAGGGTCGCCCCGCTCCGGGGCGACCCGTACGAGAAAGGATTCCATCATGAGCGCAACCTCTTCCGCCGAGCAGGTCGACAACCTCGTCAGCATGATCGATGGCTACGTCGAGGAGGGCGGCCACCACCTCAACGTCAACGTCTTCACCAAGGAGACCCTGCTTGACGCCCAGGCCCACCCCGAGAAGTACCCGCAGCTGACCATCCGCGTCTCCGGCTACGCGGTGAAGTTCAACTCCCTCACCAAGAAGCAGCAGGACGACGTCATCTCCCGTACCTTCCACGAGGCGATGTAAGGTCAACATGACCTGTTAGGCCAACGGCCCGGGCAATTGCTCCGCAAAGTGCTTCGCGCTCCGCGCTCAGGAACTTTGCTTCGCAATTGCCCGGGCCGTTCGCTCTATCATGGTTGTAATACGTGTCCGGGTGGAAGGTGCGGATGTGAGCGATCGAACCGACGGGATGAGCGAGAAGAACCTTGCGGTCGTGGGGAGGCTGCACTCCATCGAGTCCTTCGGGACCGTCGACGGTCCCGGGACGCGGCTCGTGGTGTTCTGCCAGGGCTGCCCCATGCGCTGCCAGTACTGCCACAACCCTGACACCTGGGAGTTCGGTCGCGCCGGCGGCACCGGCCCCGGCACCGACGTCACCGTGGCGGAGGTGCTCGAGCGATTCGAGCGCAACCGCCCCTTCTACAAGTCGGGCGGCATCACCGTCACGGGCGGGGAGCCCATGGCCCAGCCGGACTTCGTGGCCGCCCTCTTCGAGGAGGCCCACAGGGCCCCTGCCGGGCGCATCCACACCTGCCTGGACACCTCTGCCGCCACCTTCTCCGCGGAGCACGCAGAGCGCTTCTCGCGGCTTCTCGATGCCACCGACATGGTTCTTCTCGACATCAAGACCTCAGACCCCGTCCTGCACGAGTCGCTCTGCGGCATGTCTGCGAGCCACGCCCTCGAGCTGGGCGGCGAGCTCGCGCGGCGCGGCATACCCACGCTCATCCGCCACGTCATCGTCCCCGGCCTCACGGACTCCGAGGAGGAGTGCGCCGACGTGGGCCGCATCATCGGAGACTGGGACAACGTCGTGGGGCTCGACTTCCTCCCCTACCACACGTTGGGAAAGACGAAGTACGAGAAGCTCGGCATCCCCTACCCGCTCGAGGGCGTGAAGGCCATGGAGGCCGCGCGCGCCAAGGAGCTGCGCGAGGTTGCGCTGCGCGCCTTCGCGCGACGCCGCTCGGAGCGCCGGGGAGAGCGGCGACCCGAGCGGCGGGACTAGCCTCGGAAGTTACGCGGCGGGCTCGAGCGTGGCCGCATGAGCGGCCTCCCCGGAAATCGGGTCGCCCGTCGTCCCCGAGACCTCCACGCTCACGACCTCGGAGGTGCCGACCAGGCGCGTGAACGTGTAGTTCGAAGAGCCGTCGTCGAGCAGGTTGGCGGTGTAGTAGCCCATGGTCATGGCCTTGTCTTCGGACACGACCACATACGTGCTGCCGTCCGCGAGGTGCAGCGCAACCTCGTCCACGCTGGAGTCCCCCGCCTCCTTCCATGACGGGTCCACGTGGATGCTGAAGGGGCTCACCGTGACGACGCTCCCGTCCTCGGCGACAAACTCGCGCGCGCCCACGACCTTGCTCGGGATGAAGACGTCCGACTGCGCGTCGCAGTTCTCAAAGTCAGCGGACACGTTCCCCTCCTCGTCGACTGCCCCCGTGTGCCACGAAAGCGACCACGAGACCCCGGAGAGCACGTTGTCGAGATTCCCAAAGGCCGAGAAGTACACGGTCCCCCTGGCGAGCGTGTCCGTGGACAGCTCCTGATCGTAGATCCATTTGTAGTCGAGCAGCGTCGAGGTGCCCTCTCCGGTCGCAGACATGCCGAGCGCGTCAAGGGGGGCGTCGTCGTCGGGCACGAGCTCCCCCGGAAGGCCGTACTCCGGGTTGTTTCTGATGCCCTCCGGATTCTCCAGCGTGAAGCTCGCGACGCCGCACCCGTTCTCGTCCACGAGCATGTCCTCGATGGTGAGGGTATAGCCATTGCCCGTGACGGAGAGCCCCACGTGCTCGACGGAGGCCGCCAGGTCGTCGGACACGGCCCCAGGGTCGAGCGTGCCAAGCTCCAAGCTGAAGTCATTGCCCGCGTAGCTCCACTCCACGCGCTCGCCCATCCCGTGGTCTCCCCAGGCGGAGAAGATGTCGCCGCCGGACACGGCATACGCCACCCCTCCTGTGACGAGCACGCCCGCCATCGCCGCGCCCATCACTGCGGCCGCAGGCAGCGGCCCCCTGCGGGAGCGTCGGCGCCCCGCCTGTGCCCGCTCCATCACGCGCTCGTACGTGTCTTCGGACGCATGCATGTGCTCCATCGCCTCATGCAGCTCATTCTTCCTCATCGCACGACCTCCATCTCCCTATTGGAAATGTCATCAGCTTCCAGCATCTTCCGCAGACGACCGCGCGCCCGGGCGAGCCTCGTGCGCACCGTCGCGGCGGGCACGTGCAGCATGCTCGCGACCTCGCCGGTCGAGAAGCCCGCATAGTAGTGAAGCACCAGCGGAACGCGGTACTTCTCGGGCAGACGCATCACGCTCGTGAGCAGCTCGACGTGCTCGCGGCTCGGCATCTCGAGCGTGTTCGCGTATCCCTCGATGTCCTCAACGCGCCGCCATGGCCGCCGGAAGAGCGACCGGCACTCGTTGACGCACACCCGGACGAGCCAGTTGCGCAGGTGGGCGTCGCTTGCAAAGTCGTCATCGTGCCGTAGGAGCTTGACGAGCACGTCCTGCGTCACGTCATCTGCGTCCGCCGCATCGCGCAGGTAGGTGTACGCGACGCGGAACACGAGGTCGCGGTTCTTCTCGACGGCTCGTCGGAACTCATCGTCCTGCACGCCCCCTCCTCTCTCTTGTGTGCCATTGGAAAGGCGCCTATCAGTAATACTCGCGAGGGGGCGGAAATGTTTCAGCACGCAAAAAGGGCGGGCCCGAAGACCCGCCCCGTCAGAAGCTCGCGCTCTCACGCCTATGCGCGCTCCGCGATCTCCCTCACCAGGCGCTCGGTCTTCTCCCAGCCAAGGCAGGCGTCGGTGATGGACTTGCCGTAGACGGTCCCGCCCACCGGCTGGTTGCCGTCCTCGAGGTAGGACTCCACCATGAAGCCGCGCACGAGGCGGCGAATCTCGGGCGCGCGGTGCATGGAGTCGAGCACCTCGTGGCAGATGCGAATCTGCTCGAGGGGGCGCTTGCCCGAGTTGTCGTGGTTGCAGTCGATGATTGCCGCCGGGTTGGAGAACTTGTCGGCAGTGTACTTCTCGGCCAGGCGCTCGAGGTACTCGTAGTGGTAGTTGGGGTAGTTGATGCCGTCGAGGCCCACGTAGCCGCGCAGCACGGCATGGGCGAGCGGGTTGCCCGTGGTGTTGACCTCCCAGTTGCGGAAGATGAAGGTCTGGCGCTGCTGCGCGGCGTAGATGGAGTTGAGCATGACGTCGGTGGAGCCGCCGGTGGGGTTCTTCATGCCCACCGGCATGGGGACGCCCGAGGCCACGAGACGGTGCTCCTGGTTCTCCACGGAGCGCGCGCCCACCGCGATGTAGGCGAGGAGGTCGATGAGGTACTGGTAGTTGGTGGGATAGAGCATCTCGTCGGCGGTGAACAGGCCCGTCTCCTCGACCACGCGCACGTGCATGCGGCGGATGGCCTTGACGCCCTCGAGCAGGTCGTCGCCGGACTCGGGGTCGGGGTTGTGGAGCAGTCCCTTGTAGCCGATGCCCTTGGTGCGCGGCTTGTTGGTGTAGACGCGCGGGATGACGAGGATGCGGTCCTCGACCGACTCGGAGAGCTTGGCCAGGCGGACGGCGTAGTCCAGCACCGAGTCCTCGCGGTCCGCCGAGCACGGGCCGATGATGAGCAGCAGGCGCTCGTCCTCGCCGCGCAGGATCGCGGAGACCGCCGCGTCGAAGCCCGCCTTTCGCTCGGCCATCTCGGACGAGAGCGGCATCTCGGCGCGGATGTCCTTGGGGATGGGCAGAAGGCGCTTGAACTTCATCGACATGCAGGCTTCCTCTCACGATTGGGCGAACGCCAACGAATTATTGCGCTCGTGCGCCCCTGAGGCAACGCGTGGCGCGACTTCGTTACACAATGATGCCCTTCGCGCAGCGTCGTTCGGACTCCCCAAAGATGCAATCAGGGGGATAGTGCGAAGAAATGCCGCTGATCCCTGCAATCACCGGGATAGTGCGAAGCCCTTTCCCGCATGGGTCGCGTATCGCGCCTCTCACGAGCAGGGAATATATTCAATCTAATTAGATGCTACTCGGCAAGAGGGGCATTTGAGGCCAAAAACGCTTCGCACTATCCCGGTGATTGCAGACGAGCGCGCCGTTTTTTCACACTATCCGCCCAACTGCACGCGAGGGGCCGACTCGGCCTCGCGAGACGCTACCATGAACCCGGAACAAACCCGTCCCCCGAGGAGGCACCATGCCCTGCACCACCATTCTCATCGGCAAGAGGGCGAGCTACGACGGCTCCACGATCGTGGCCCGCAACGAGGACTCCCCCAACGGCGAGTTCTCCCCCAAGCGCTTTGTCTCCCGTCCCGCGCCCAAGGCCGGAGACGTCTACAAGAGCGTGATATCGCACCTGGAGATCGAGCTTCCCGAGGGCGGCGTCCGCTACACCGCCGTCCCCAACGCCGACCTCAAGGAGGGCCTCTGGGAGGAGGCCGGCTTCAGCGCCCGCAACGTGGGGATGAGCGCAACCGAGACCCTCACCTCCAACGAGCGCGTGCTCGCCGCAGACCCGCTCGTGCGCTACGACAAGGACGCCGGCACGCCCGGCGGCATCGGCGAGGAGGACATGGTCACGCTCGTCCTCCCCTACATGACGAGCGCCCGCGACGGCGTGCTGCGCATGGGGGCGCTGCTCGAGCGATACGGCACCTACGAGATGAACGGCATCGCGTTCTCTGACGCGGACGAGATCTGGTGGATGGAGACCGTGGGCGGCCACCACTGGATCGCCCGCCGCGTGCCGGACGACTGCTACGTCACGATGCCCAACCAGCTCGGCATCGACGACTTCGACCTCGAGGATGCCTGCGGGCGACAGGAGGAGCACCTCTGCTCCGCCGACCTGCGCGAGTGGATGGCGGCCAACCACCTGGACCTGACGATCGGCGTTGCGGCCGGGCACTTCAACCCGCGCGATGCCTTCGGCAGCCACTCCGACTCCGACCACGTCTACAACACGCCGCGCGCCTGGGCCATCCAGCGCGCCCTCAACCCGCACGCCGGCCCCTGGGACACCGCGGCGCCCGCGGCCGACTTCGGTCCCGAGAGCGACACCATCCCCTGGTGCCGCGAGCCCGAGCGCAAGCTCACCGTCGAGGACGTGAAGTACGTGCTCTCGCTCCACTACCAGGGCACGCCATACGACCCCTACGCCGGCGGCGAGAAGGCCGGCCTCTACCGCCCCATCGGCATCAACCGCAACAGCCAGCTTGCCGTGCTGCAGCTGCGCCCCTACGTGGCTCCGGAGCGAGCCGCGCTGCAGTGGATCGCCTACGGGTCCAACGCCTTCAACGCGCTCGTGCCGCTCTATGCCAACGTCGACGAGACTCCGGCCTACCTCGAGGACACCACCACGCGCGTGACCAGCGAGAACTTCTACTGGGCCAACCGCATCGTCGGGGCGCTCGCCGACGCCGCCTATGGGCCGTGCCTTCCTCACGTGGAGCGCTACCAGGAGGCGCTCACCTCACGCTGCGCCGCGCTCGTGCGCGCGTGCGACGCCGAGGGCGGCAGCCTCGCGGACTGCAACCAGGCCATCGCCGACGAGTGCCGCCGGCAGACCGAGGCCCTTCTCGACAAGGTCCTCTTCGAGGCGAGCATGCACATGAGAAACGGCTTCTCCCGCAGCGACAACTAGCCGGCGGGCCCTCGCAAAGACAAGGGGCGGGGCGAGAAGGACCAGCGTCAGGTCCTTCTCGCCCCGCCTTTTGCTACGTCAGGAGACGCCCCGGGGCTACTCCATCACGCGGATGGCGTGGTAGCCCTCGTGGACCGCGGTGAGGATCTTGCGCGGCGCCACGGCGTCGCCCACCACGGACAGGTCGTCGACGAGGCCCTCGAGCTGGTCCTCGAGCTCGTTGTTGGAGCGATAGCCCGCCGCGATGATCACGGTGTCGGCCGGGACGCTCACGGTCTGCCCGTCCTTCTCGTAGACGACGGCGTCATCGGTGACCTGCGTCACCTTGGCGCCGCACGCCTTGTTGACGCCGCGCTCCTCGAGCATCGCCTTGAGCGCCTGATCGTTGTTCAGGCAGTGTCCGGCCGTGAGCAGGACGTCATCGAGCATCTCGACGATGGTCACGTTCTCGGCCTTCTCGGCCATGAACGCCGCGGTCTCGCAGCCCACGAGGCCTCCGCCGATGACCACGACGTCCTTGCCGGGCTCGCGCGTCCCCAGCAGGTAGCCGTCGGAGACCTCGGCGCGCTCGATGCCCGGGATGGGCGGCACGACGGAGTGGGAGCCGCAGGCCAGGACGACCTTGTCGGCGCCGTAGGCCGCGATCTCGGCCGCGCTGGCGTCCTTGTTGTAGACCACGCGCACGCCGAGCTTGTTGACCTGCGTCTTCATGTAGTCGATGAGGCGCAGCACGTCGTGCTTGAACGTGGGCGAGCCGGCGGCCCAGAGGTTGCCGCCGAGCCGCGAGCTCCTCTCCCAGAGCTCGACGTCGTAGCCGCGCTCGGCCGCGGCGATGGCGGCCTCCATGCCGCCGGGGCCGCCGCCGACCACGAGGACGCTGCGCATGTCGTCGAGGTCCTCGACGGGGGCGGGCAGCGCGTAGTCGCGCTCGGCGTAGCACTGCGGGTTCACGGCGCAGTAGTAGTGCTTGCCGGAGAAGCCGGCCAGCAGGCACTCGTTGCAGCCGATGCAGGGGCGGATGTCGTCGACGCGGCCCTCGCGGACCTTGTTGGCCCATGCCGGGTCGGCGAGCGTCTGGTGCGCCAGCACCACGTAGTCGAGGGTGCCGTCCTCAACGGCGGCCTCGGCGCGGGCCGGGTCGAAGAGCTTGCCCTGGCCGAAGACCGGCACCTTCACGGCGTCCTTGATGGCGCGGACCACGCGCAGCTGGTGGCCCTCGGGCGCGTAGACGGTGGAGATGGCCTTGTACCACGCCTCGTAGCAGCCCACGTCAACGTGGAGCGCGTCCACGCCGGCGCCCTCGAGGATCTTGGCCATCTCGACGCCCTCGTCAAGCTCGCGGCCGCCGGGCACGCCGTGGTACGGCGTGAACTTCACCTGGACGGGGAAGCCCGCCGGGACGTTCTTCTTGATCGCGTCGATGCACTCGAGCGTGAAGCGCATGCGGTTCTCGAGCGAGCCGCCGTACTCGTCCGTGCGGTCGTTCCACATCGTGGACTGGAACTGGTCGAGCAGGTAGCCGCCGTAGGCGTGCAGCTCGAGCGCGTCGGCGCCGGCAGCCACGGCCAGCGAGGCGGAGTAGCCCACGCGCTCCACCAGGTAGGCGATGTCCTCCTTGGCGAAGGGCTTGCAGATGAGGCTCGGGAACCAGAACGAGGAGCACGCGCCCGCGGAGTACGGCGGCGTGAAGGGGTCAGTGAACTGCTGGCGGCCGAGGCCCGGGGAAAGCTGCACGCACACCTTGGCGCCCCAGTGGTGGCAGCGGTCGACGAGCATGTTCAGGCGCTCCACGTGGTGGAAGTTGCTGAGCTCGGTGCAGGGGCGCGGCTCGTACTTGGTGGAGACCACGTTGGCGCCGGTGATGATGAGGCCGCAGCCGCCCTTGGCGCGCTCCTCGAAGTAGTAGACGCCATCCATGGTGTAGGCGCCGTCCGCCTCACCGGTCGTGCCCATCGGGCCCATGACGATGCGGTTCTTGAGCCGCATGCTCCCGATCTGGGTCTTCTCGAACAGCCTGTTTGCCATGCGTTCCTCTCGCTTTCCCCTCGGTATTACCACGGTAACGCCTTTCGTTACCCGAGTTAAAGTTACACCCCGCGGGGCGAGGGGGACGTGGCGAGGGCCGCTTTTCGGCGGGCGTCGCGTTTCGCGCCGCAGCCGTCTTCTCGAGGGCGACCGCGGACGGCCACGGTGTAAAGTAGGTCGAACGACCCGCCGCGTGACCGGCCCCCACGACGCGAGGAAGACGCATGAACCGCACCATCATCTCCGCCCAGGCGCTCCGGCTCTTCCAGGAGCGCGGCTACGAGAACGTGACCGTCCAGGACATCTGCGACGCGTGCGAGATAACCAAGCCCACCTTCTATCGCTACGTGCCCTCCAAGGAGGAGCTCGTTCTGGAGGTCTACGACGACATCACGATCCGCCTCTCGCAGCGGCTGCTCGCCGTGGCGGGCTCGGGCAACTACTGGGAGCAGCTCGTCACGTGCTTTGACACCCTCTACCAGGAGAGCTCCAAGCTGGGGGCGGGCCTTTTCAGCCAGGCCATGATCGCCAACCTGCAGGAGGATCGCCACACCTTTGACATGCGCCCCTACCTCACCGAGGTCGCGGTGGACATCATCCGCCACGCCCAGGAGGCCGGCCAGGTGCGCAACCCCGCGCCCGCCGAGCGGCTCTACGAGGCCGCGTCGCACATGTTCAGCGGCTACGAGCTCCTCTGGTGCATCCGGCGCGGTGCCACCGACTGGCGCGAGGACCTTCTCGCCAGCCTCGAGGCGATCTTCGAGGTCCCCGAGGAGTGGCGCGTGAGATAGCCCTGGCGCGCTTCCTGCCCGCGCGCCCTTCTCGCAAGCGCGTCCTTCTCGCCGGCACCCCCCTCGCCGAAACAGAGCCAATCGACAAAAACGTGCCCTCGGGGACGTCATTTTGCCGATTGGCTCTGTCTGGGCGCCGGGGCATGCCCGGACGCCCGCTACGCCGCCACGAGCTCCGTCGCCAGCACCCTCCACCCGCCAAGCTGCATCAGCTCCGCGCGCCTAGTCGTGAACGGAGCCGGGACCGCCGGGTCGCCCGATTGCCTCGGAACGCCGAACGAGTCGAGCAGCGAGCCGAGAAGGGCGGGGTCGCGCGCCACATCGTAGCCAAATCGCACGACCGCGGGGCGAAGCGCCGAGAGGTGAGACTCGCGCAGGCGCTCGTCCTGCAGCACCCGTACCGCGCTGCGGCCACCCATGAGCTCGGGACGCTCGGTCTTCTGCCTGCCGTCCATCTCTCCGATGATGACGGACCCATCAGGAAGCAGCCAGAGGAAGTCGACGCGGAACCACGTTCCCGGCTCAACGGGATCCTCAATCCACACCTGCAGCTCAGGAGGCTCAAATCCGGCTTCGAGCATCGTCCAGCGGGCGATTGACTCCCCTCCGCTCTCGGCACGCGCGTCGGCGAGGGCGGCGACGCGCACCGCCCCGCGCACCCCGCGTCGGCCACGGTGCGCCGAGCGCAGGTAGTCGACGACCTGGCGTGCAGACGCCTGGCTCAGCCGGAGCGCTCGATCAGCGATTGCCAGCGCGTCAGGAGGAGGAAACGCCACGAGACAGTCGAAGACGGTCCTCCAGAACGACGTCACAGGAAGACCTTGGGCGAGTGCGGGACCCTCGGGATCGCTCACACAGCGTCGGATGACGCCCGGAACGGACTTGTCATGTGAGCCCCGCCCCGCCGCCACCCACACGTGCGTGAGCAGCCCCCACGTCACCGGAAGGCCATATGCGACCGCGGCCGACGCCCCGCAGAAGCGCCAGCCCGGATGGCGCGCGGCAAGTCCCCGCATGAGCCAGAGCGACCGCTCCGCAGGGTTAAGCCGCCTCCAGGTCCCTCTGCGGACGAACTGTCCGGCAAGCGGCTGCACCAGCTCGAGCCCGCGGCGCAGGAGCGCCTTGCGGCCCTTCTCGTCCGACGGCACCAGGGGGCTCTCCCCGCGCTCCGCCGCGTCCAGCAGCGCATCAATTCGTCGTCTCACTGCCTCGCCCATCGCCCCTCCCTCGTCCAGGCAACCGGACCTCCATTGTTCCTCCGGACGAGGGAACATCCGCGACTCGACAAAAAGAACGCGGGGTCTCTGGTACGTTTCCGGACAGCATGGGAATTCGAGCGCGCTTTTCCGCCGCGACGCGCACCGCCGTCGGCGCGACGGCGGCCCTTCTCGCCTAGCGCGACGACGGCCCTTCTCGCCGGCGGCGCCTCGCCGAAACAGAGCCAATCGACAAAAACGTGTCCTCGGGGACGTCATTTTGTCGATTGGCTCTGTCTGGGCGCCGGGGCATGCCCGGTTACGACCGGCCGAAGAACCGCCTCAGCAGCTCGGGATAATCCCGCGCCATCAGGTCCTCGTCCAAGGCCGCGCCGAGCCGCACGCGCTTGCGCTCCGTCGGGACCATGCCGAGAAACGCGCAGCCAGCCCGCAGCGAAGTCTCGTAGTCCCGCCGCGTGTCGCCCACGAAGACGGTCGTCTCCGGGCGGCCGCCCATCAGCTCGAGGACGCGCTCGACGCTCCACGTGCTGGGCTTCAGGCGCTCCGGATGCGCGCCGTCCCGGCCCACCACCGGAAGCCGCCCGATGGACAGGCGATCGAGGAAGGCGTCGACCGCGCGGGCGGAGTTGTTGGTCGCCACGCCGACCCGATACCCCGCGGCCCTCCAGAAGTCGATGGCCTCGGCCACGCCCGCGACCGCGGGGCCCGTCCCGGCGGCCAACACCTCTGCGTCGGAGAGGACCTCGTCTGCCTTGAGCAGGGCCTCCGCACGAGCCTCAGGGCGGTCGGCGGTCTGCGCCAGCACGGCGTCGAAGGCATCGAACGCATCCAGTGCCTCGTCGAAGTCGATCGAGAATCGCCTGAGCTCCTCATGCATCCTGCGCCTCGTCGCCGCGAGGTCATGGTTCTGGAAGAGCAGGCACATCGTCCCGTCAAAGTCCAGAACCACGCTTTCGCAGCCCGTGCGGTCAACCCTGAGGTCCACGGCCTACCTCCCCTCTCCCTCGACGTCTTCCGGCGAGATCGGGGCCACGAGGTCGCGCTCCGAAACCTCGCGCAGCACGCGACAGGGCACGCCGGCCGCGATCACGCCGGCAGGCACGTCGCGCGTGACCACGCTTCCCGCCCCGATCACGCTGCCGTCCCCGATGGTGACGCCGCCGCAGACGGTCACGTTGGCGCCCAGCCAGACGTTGTTGCCCAGCGTGATGGGGGCCGAGGTCTGGATGCCCTCCTCACGCTGGGCGGGATGCACCGCATGCCCCGCGCAGGCGAGCACGCAGCCGGGAGCGATGAACGTGCCCTCGCCGATGTTGATGGGAGAGGTGTCCAGGAACGCGCAGTTGTAGTTCACGAGCGCGAAGCCGTGGAAGTGAATGTTGAAGCCGTAGTCGCAGCGGAACGTGGGCTTGACGTTTGCGCGCGGGTGCCACGTGCCGAAGAGCTCGGCCAGGATTTGAGCCCGTGCCTCGGTGTCCGCCGGGTCCAGCTGGTTGAAGCGCCAGCAGAGACGCTGAGCGCGTGGCTGCAGGTCGTTGGGCATGTCGAGGTAGCTCACGGCGTACGGCGCGTCTGAGCGCATGAGGTCGAGCGCGGTCATGGGGGTCCGTTCTTCTTGGCGTGTCCGGCGCGGCCATTGTACAGCGCGCTGCGGGCGACGTAACGGCAGGCGTATCATTGGCGCAGGAAGACAGGTGAGCCACGACCAAGGAGGAGTGACCGAGATGGAGTTCAGGGACGTCATCGCCAAGCGCTACTCGTGCAAGAAGTACGACGAGACCCGTCAGGTGGAGCCCGGGGCGCTCGAGAAGATCCTCGAGGCGGGCAGGCTCGCCCCCACCGCCAAGAACCTGCAGGAGCAGCACGTCTACGTGCTCCAGAGCTCCGAGGCGCTCGCCATCGTGGACGAGCTCACGCCCTGCCGCTACGGCGCGCCCACGGTCCTGGCCGTGGCCTTTGACGCCACGAACGTCTACACCTACCCCGGCGGCGCGCGCGACTCAGGCATCGAGGACGCCGCGATCGTGGCCACGCACATGGTCCTGGCCGCATGCGACGCGGGCGTGGACAGCTGCTGGCTCAACCGCTTTGACCCTGACGTTGCCAAGGAGCGCCTGGGCCTGCCCGAGAACGAGGAGCTCCTCATACTGCTCGACCTCGGCTACGCCGCCGAGGGCACGGGACCGCTGCCCAACCACGAGAGCCGCAAGCCTCTTTCGGAGACGGTGACGTACCGATAGGGGCGAGCCCAACGAGATTGAGAGATACCATGGATAGGCGCATCAGCTCCCAGCAGGCAGAGGACATCTTCGACGAGGGCGGGGACGTCCTTCCCTACGCGGATGATTCGACCTTCGAGCGGCCCCACCAGTCCCCGCGACGTGTGAGCGTTGACATGAACGAGCCCATGGTCGTCCGGCTTGACGGCTACGCGAGCGAGTATGGCGTCACGCGTCAGTCGCTCATGAAAATCTGGCTGGCGGAGCGTCTTGACGAGGAGGACGATCACAAGGCGAGAAGAACGGCGCGTGCCTCACGCTAGGAGGCGCGGAGGGCGGCAGCGCCCCCTACTCCTCGTCCGGCTGCTGGCCGTCGTGGGCATCCCAGACGCACGGGCCATAGTCGAAGCCGCCGAAGCGCGCCGTGAACGACGAGTCCTCTGGAGAGCACGCATAGACGCCAAAGCTCACCGTGCCCGTCGCCGCGGCCAGGTGGCAGATGCGCATCTGCGAGAAGGCCACGCCGTCACGCGAGCACTCGATGCGGAAGTCGTCCCCGCGTCGAGAGAGCCGATACCACATCTGACGCTCGTCGGCGGGAATCTCCGTCGTGGCCCAGTCGGACCAGCCACCGTTGGTGACCACGCTCCCCAAGTGCTGAAAGCGGTCGTTCTCGTACTCCACGGACGCCTTGAGCCAGTTCTCGGAGTCCAGGTACACCACGATCCCGCACTGGTCGAAGCGGTGGTGGCTCTGCGAGAAGTCCGTGCGCACCGTGAAGCTGAAGTACTTCTCGCCCGTGCGCGCCTGGAAGACGGGGGCGTTGTCGTTGCGGAAGTGGTAGTAGGTGCGCTGCCAGAGGTCAGTGCGCGGGAGCGTGGTGACCTCGAGCGCCCCGTCGCGCGCCACGCAGGCCGCCGGCTCTCGCGTCCAGGTGAAGTCATCAAGGCTCATCGCCGCCATGGTCGCCCCCTCGCCCTCATGTCCTTTGGGAGATTGTACCGCTCGTGGGCGACGACGGAGCGACGGGGGGACGGAGCGCCGGCAAGGGCTCCGTCCCCCGTCACGTCAGGAGGCTAGAAGGCCTGGACGGAGTCGCCGAAGGTCTCCCGGAGGTACGCCGCGAAGTCGTCGCCCTTGAGGACCTCGACGAGCGCCGCGACGCACTCGTCGTCCTCCAGCTCGGGGCGTGTGGCGATGATGTTGACGTACTGCTCGCGCACGGCCGTGGAGTCGGCGTTCTCGGTCGCCACGGCGTCGGCGAGCGAGAGGCCCGCGTCGATGGCGTAGTTGCCGTTGATGATGGCAAAGTCCACGTCTGCGAGCGTGGAGGGCAGGACCGCGGCCTCCTGCTCCACGATCTCGATGCCGTGGGGGTTGTCCGTGATGTCGTTCACCGTGGCGGTGACGCCGGCAGCCTCGTCGAGCGTGATGAGCCCAAGGTCCTGCAGCAGGAGCAGCGCACGGCCCTCGTTGGTGGGGTCGTTGGGCACGGAGATCGTGGTGCCCTCGGCAACGTCATCGAGGTCGTTCGAGCGACCGGGGAAGACGCCGAACGGCTCATAGTGGATGGCCCCGACGTTCACGAGGTCGGAGCCGTTCTCCTCGTTGTAGTTGTTGAGGTAGTTGATGTGCTGGAAGTAGTTCGCGTCAAGATCGCCGGAGATCACGTCCTCGTTGGGCTTGAGGTAGTCGGTGTACTCGACGACGTCGAGCGTGATTCCCCGCTCCTCGAGGCGCGGGGCGGCGAAGTCGTTGAGGATCTCCGCATGCGGACTCGGAGAGGCACCGATCCTGAGCGTCCCGTGCTCGTGCGCGGGCTTGCCGGCATCGCATGCCGCGAGCGAGCCGGCGGCCGCAAGCGCGAGGGTGGCGAGAAGGGAGCGGCGGGAAATGTTAGCATAAGCGAACTTCATGGTTCTTCTCCTTACTCGGTAAAGTGGGGACGTCCCCCACATGAGCATGAATGTCTGGTGTTCTAGCCGTTGGTGCGGTGGTCGACGCGGCGGGCCAAAAGGTCGCACGCGCTCTGGATCAGCTGCACGATGACCACGAGGATGACCACCGCGGCGATCATGACGTCGGACTGGTAGCGGTAGTAGCCGTAGCGGATGGCGATGTCGCCCAGGCCGCCCGCGCCCACGGCGCCCGCGATGGCGGTGTAGCCGAGGACCGCGATGAGCACCACGGCCACGCCGCGCACCAGAGACGGCAGGGCCTCGGGCAGGAGTGCCGAGAAGACCACGCGGGGCACCGAGGCGCCACAGGCCTCCACGGCCTCGACGCTCTCGCGCGGGACCTCGGCGAGCGACTGCTCGACCATGCGCGCGATGAAGGGCGTGGCGGAGAGCACGAGCGGCGGGATGGTGCCCAGGATGCCCGAGCCCGTGCCCATGATGAGGCGCGTGAGCGGGATGATCGACACCATGAGCACGATGAACGGGAAGGAGCGGCAGATGTTGACCGCCCATCCGAGCACGGCGTTGAGCGCGCGCATGGGACGCAGCGACCCCGGCGCGGTGAGGTAGAGGACCACGCCCAGGGCGATGCCCAGGACGTACGAGATGAGCGTGGGCACGAGCAGCATGACGAGTGTCTCGCCGGTTCCCTGGAGCAGCAGCTCGCCGTACTCGGCGAGGAACTCTGAGAGGTTAGGCATCCCAATCAACCCTCTCCAGAAGAACCTTGGCTGCCTGCGACTGCGGGTCGGCAAAGACGTCGGCGACGCTCCCCCGCTCCACGACGTGCCCGCGCTCGAGCACCACGACGTTTTTGCAGATCTTCTGGACCACGCCCATCGAGTGCGTGATCACGATGACCGTGACGCCGGTCTCGCGGTTGATCTGGCGCAGGAGCTTGAGGACGGTGTTGGTGCTCGCGGGGTCGAGGGCACTCGTGGCCTCGTCGCAGAGGATGTACTCCGGGTCGCACGCGAGGGCGCGGGCGATGGCCACGCGCTGCTGCTGGCCGCCGGAGA
This sequence comes from Thermophilibacter sp. ZX-H3, assembly GCF_052599055.1. NCBI lineage: Bacteria > Bacillati > Actinomycetota > Coriobacteriia > Coriobacteriales > Atopobiaceae > Thermophilibacter > Thermophilibacter sp. ZX-H3. Next base: position 163,530 of record NZ_JBQXES010000001.1, read on the forward strand.
GCTGGCTCGGGTAGGAGTCGGCACGGTCGGCCATGCCCACGAGGTCAAGGAGCTGGAGGGCGCGCTCGCGGTTCTCGGCCGTGACGCGGCCCGTTGCGGCCAGGTACGGGAAGCACACGTTGGCGAGCACGGTCTTCTGGGACAGAAGCCCGAAGCTCTGGAAGATCATCGCCACGCGACGGCGGTACGCGCGAAGCGCCGCGCCGGTGAGCCCGGTGACGTCCTGGCCGTCCACGAGGATCTGGCCGGAGGTGGGCTGCTCGAGCAGGTTGATGCAGCGCACGAGCGTGGACTTGCCGGCGCCGCTCATGCCGATGATGCCCACGACGTCGCCGTCGGCGATGTCTATGGAGACGTCGTCGAGGGCGTGGGGCGCATCCGGCTGCGCGCCATAGGACTTGCAGAGGTTCTTGATCTGGATCATGCGAGAGCTCCGCTCGATGAGTGGGATGGGTCTGGGCGGCCTCCCGCCGGAGGCAGCCCGCGAGGGCGCCCGGTCTCCTAGCGCCCGACCTCGCGGCATGGCGCGTCAGAGTGCCCGGGCTTGGGCATCTGCATGACCACCATGGCCATCATCGAAGTATGTGCGGCAGCAATGTTCATGCGGGCTACCTTATCAGCCCGCTCGCGGGGGCGAGAAAGACGTAACATTCTTGCAAAGTGTTACGACAGTGCCGGCGAGAGGGCAGCGGACCCCCCTACCGCACCGTGGCGCCAAATGGCAGCAGGGCGAGCTTGGCCATCTTGAAGAGCTGCAGGCCAAACGGAATGCCCACGACGGTGACGCAGAAGAGGGCGCCTTCGACGAGGTAGCAGAGGGCCGACCACCAGCCGCCGAGCAGCACCCAGACCACGTTGGCCGCGAGCGACGGGGCGCCTCCCCCGTACTCGATCGTCTTGCCGAAGGGCGCGAGCGTGAGGGAGGCCATCTTGAACGCCTGCCGGCCGAGCGGGATGCCGATGATCGTCACATAGCAGATCACGCCGGTGAGGAAGAACCCGAGCGCCGTGACCCAGCCTCCCGTGAGGATCCAGATGATGATGAAGACCACGCTGAGGCAGCCCATGTCGCTCCTATCGAACGTCCTTCTCGATGCTCGAATTCCTACCCGTCAGGCACCGACGCCAGTCACCCTCCACGAATTATCGGCGCCGCACCACTCCCCCGCGCGGCGACGATACCGCAAGAGGGCGTCACAGCATGCACTCTGCGACCGGACGAGGACGACTCCCCAGATGGCGTCTGGGGAGTCGCGCAGAATGCGTGCTGCTATCTCCTCCGCGCCCTCACGTCAGCGTCAAGGCCCGCGCGCCACGAGTCGCCCATCGCCGAGCCAGGCGCGCCGGAGCGCACGTTCGCCACCGCCATCGCCATCGCGCTGTAGAGCACCTCGGTGCCGCGCCCGTCCGCCACGTAGTCCGCCGCGCGCTCGCTCGCAATGCCGAGGTGAGACGCCTCCGCGGCCGCATCGATGTTCGCCCCGATGAAGAGGAACTCCCAGCCCCGCTCACGATGCTGCTCGATCATCTTCTTGACCTGCGGATACGTGAAGCGTCGGCTCGCGTTTTCCATGCCGTCCGTGGTGATGACGAAGAGCACCCTGTCCGCCGCGTGACCCCTTGGCTGCACGCGCTGGACAAGGTCGACGTGCCCGATGGCGCCACCGACGGCGTCGAGCAGGGCCGTGCAGCCGCAGCAGCGATAGTCGGCGCGCGTGAGCGCGGGGACCTCGCGGATGTCCAGCCGGTCGTGCAGGACGCGTGAGCCGTCCGAGAAGAGAATCGTGGAGACCGTGGCCTCGCCCGGCTCCTCTCGGTTCTTCTCGATGAGGCTGTTGAAGCCACCGACGGTATCTGCCTCGAGCCCCGCCATCGAGCCGCTCGCATCGAGGATGAAGACGATTTCCGTACGCATTGCTACCTCCTTCGTCGTGGTCATGCCCTACGACTGGGAGGTTACGCGTAGCGGCAACACGAGAGGTAAACCACGAGGCGACATTCGCTCGCCGATGGCCCACGCACCGGCGGCCTACTGGGAGCCGAGCAGCGGCTGATCGAAGGCGAAGAGGGCCTCGTTCACGGCAATGACGTCATGGACGCCGCGCATGAGGTAGAACTCCACGATCACGTCGAACTTGCTGCTGTGCGAGAGCGCGAGGCCGGCGCGGGCGAGAAGCTCCCGCGTCTGAGGGAGCGTGAGCTCGAGCGCCAGGGCGAGGGCCACCGCAGTGGGCTTGGTCGGCTGGTAGTCCGCTCGGGACCGGATCTTGGAGAAGAGCTGCCGGCTCAGATTGGCCCGCCGATAGACCTGGGCGTCGGTGAGCCCGCGCTCGTCAATCAGGGCGAGAAGCGCCTGCGAGAAGGACGCGTCGAGGTGCGACAGCCGTTCGGCGAGCTCGTCCGAGGCGGGGGCGAACGCCATGGGCGCGCATGCCGTGTACTTCCGCCCCGCCGCCGTGGACGGCAGCGGGGCACCGAGGGCCTCGAGCTCCCTCTGGCGGTCGCGCAGGAAGGGGCTCGCGTCAACGTATGCGTCGTCGACGAACTCGCACAGCTCGCCGATGAGCGCCACGCTCTCCGCGACCACGTCGCGCGAGAAGACGACGAGCGTGGCATCCACGTCAGGATGCGCGTCGAGAAAGGCCTGCGCCTCGGCGCGCGCGACGTCGAGGGCCTCGTGCACGGGGCAGCCGAAGACGCCGGCGGAGATGAGCGGGAACGCGACGGAGGAGGCACCAAGACGCGCAGCCTCGGAGAAGGCGCTCCGGTAGCAGCTGCGAAGCAGGTCCTTCTCGCCCCGCACGCCACCCCGCCAGACGGGCCCGACGGCATGGACGACCCAACGACAGGGAAGGTCGAACCCCGGCGTGGTCACGGCCTTGCCCGCGGGGCAGCCGCCGATCCGCGCGCACGCCTCCGACATGCGGTCACGCCCCGCGCCGGCAAAGATGGCCCCGCACACGCCGCCGCCCTCCATGAGCCGCTCGTTGGCAGCGTTGACAAGCACGTCCGCGCTCACGCGCGCGATATCGTCGCGAACGATGGAAAACGGCATGGCGGTCCTCCCTCGCAGAGCGGGCGTTGGGCATCGCGACCCCTCACTCGACACTATACCCCGCCCCCCTTGGGCGAGGTGGTGCGCGAGGGGCACGAATAGTCAAGCGTCCTTACGGAAGGATTGCCCACGCGGGACCAACCCTAACGAGAGCCGAGGAACCCTGACCCACAGAAGACCAGGGCGAGAAGGGCAGCTTACGGACGCGCTCAAAAATGAGGTGAGTTTTGTCCATGGGACGCGACCAAAGGGGGACGCATGGAACAGGGCACGGAGCAGGGCACGACGGGCGGGGTCTCCCGCCGCGGCTTCCTCAGGCTGGTGATGACCGCGGGCCTGGGCCTCGTGGCGACGGGGGCCGCTCAGCCGGGAATCGCATGGGCCGACGAGACGGGCCTCTCGCGCGAGGGCGTAAGGGCGCGCCTTCTCACTGGGTCCGACCTGCACGTCAACAACAACACGGGTGCCGAGCCACGCGACGCCGACAAGAAGCTGCAGTTTGCCTTCGACACGATCTATGAGATCGACCCGCAGCTCGACGCGTTCTGTCTGGTGGGCGACCTCACCGACAATGGCAGCAACGACCAGTACGAGCGCCTCATGGCCCTCATCAACGATGGCGGCGCGCACAACGCGGGCTACGCCGACGGCACGGGACACACGCAGATGATCCTCTGCCAGGGCAACCACGAGACGTACAACTGGGGCGTCACCCTCGCGCGCTCCGTCTTTGAGGACCGCACCGGCCAGGCGGCGAACAAGGTCGTGGACGTGAACGGCGTGCGCGTCATCACGATGGGGCCCATCGGTGCGAGCGACGGCGACTACCGCCCCAACTACGACTGGTTCAAGCAGCAGCTCGAGGAGCAGGGCTGCGATGACGGCGTGCCGTTCCTCGTGCTGACCCACCACCAGATGCGCGGGTCCTCCTACACCTCGCCCGAGTGGCACGGCAACTTCGGCCAGGGAGAGGCCAACGACTTCCAGAAGCTCATGGCCCAGTACCCCAACCTGATCCAGGTCTCCGGACACAGCCACGCCACGCTGGAGGACGAGCGTTCCATCAGCCAGGACCTCGGGTTCACCGCCATCCAGGACTCCACGATCGGTGCCTACTACGAGAACGAGACCGGCAAGGTCGACCCCGACTCCGGCAACGGCGCCTCCGTGCCGCCGCAGACGGCCGACGTCTTCACCCCGGGCACCAGCCGTCAGGAGGCGTCGCAGGTCGTCCTTCTCGACTTCATGGAGGACGACACCGTGCGCGCCTACCGCATCTCGCTCGTGCGTTCCCGCGCCGAGGGCGAGGGCGTCGTCTACCTGTACGAGCCGTGGGTCATCGACCCCAGCGACATGACCGCCTACACCACCGCGCGCGAGTCCACCGCCGCCCCCACCTGGCCCGCGGGCGCCGAGGTCACCGTCGACGAGGTCACCAACACCTCCGCCAAGGTGCACTTCCCCGCCGCCCAGCCCGGCTCCGAGCGCGGCGATGACATGGTCCACGAGTACAAGCTCGTCGCCGAGGCCGATGACGGCTCGACCGTCACCAAGCGCATCTTCGGGGACTACTACCGTCCCGCCGCGTACATCCGCAACTCCTGGGCCGTCGCCTTCAAGGGGCTCGTCGCCGACACCACCTACACCATGAGCGTCTACGCCCAGACCTCCTGGAACAAGGAGGCGGGCTCCGAGGGCTCCGGCACCTGGGCCGGCAGCACCGAGCCGGCGCCCAACTCCACCTCCCCGGCCATCGTCTCGGCCGCCTTCACCACCGGCTCCGCGCCCGTGACCCCGCGCGCGATCCTCGACATCGACTACCGCGAGGGCGTGACCGAGGACGCCATGGGCCACACGCCCAACCGCGAGCAGGGCATGGGGCTCGTAGAGGACGAGGAGATCGGCTTTAAGGCGCTCGAGGCCAACGGCTCCACCGGCTGGGGCTACCGCCTCTCCGCCACCGACTACGACCAGTTCGTCGGCGCCTCCACGCACGAGTGCTACTTCAAGCTCGTCGACAACCAGACCGACCAGTGCCTCTTCTCCAACCAGCAGAGCGCCGGCGCCGGCTTCGAGGTGGAGAACGGCAAGATCGAGTTCTGGTACAACAACGACCAGGACAGGCGAATCCTCGGCACCCCCGTCAACACCGACGAGTGGGTCCACGCCGTCGCCACCTATGACGGCACGAACGTCACGCTCTACGTCAACGGCGAGCAGGCCGACCAGGCGAGCGCCGGCAAGATGACCGTGCCGAGCCCCGACCGCTACTACGTCTGCTCCGACGTGAGCACCTCCAACATGCCGGAGATCTGTGCCAAGGCCGGCACCCGCGTCGCCTTCGCGCGCCTCTTCCCCTACGCCATGACGGCCGAGCAGGTCAGGACCGCCTACGCCGCCCGCCTGCTCCCGCCTGCGCCGGAGAAGCTCCTCGACGTCGACTTCGCCGCCGTCGAGCGCGCCGCCGGCATCGCGGACGCCGCCGGGCACGAGGCCGTCCACCCCGAGCTCGCCGCGACCGCCGTCATCGCCTACGACGAGGCCCTGGGCCAGAACGTCTTCGAGTGCGACGGCAAGAGCGCCTTCGGCTTTGCGTTCGACCAGGACGACTACACCTACCTCGGCAACGAGCACGCCCTCGAGTGCGTCTTCATGGCACACGACCTCGACTCCGACCAGTGCTTCATCTCCAACCAGCAGAGCTCCGGCGACGGCCTGGAGATCGCCGGCAACAGCGACACGCACGGCAAGATGGCCTTCTGGTTCAACTCCAACGGCTCCGGCACGCCCAAGCCGGCCGGAGCGGTGACCGCCGACGTCTGGCACCACGCCCTCGGCGTCTACAGCTGCGGCAAGGTCCGCATGTACATCGACGGCAGGCTCTGCGAGGAGGCCGACGCCAAGGGCGGCCTCGAGGTCCCGCCCGAGAACTGCCGGAACTACTACGTCGGCGCCGACGTCTACACCGGCGGCGGGGCGCAGCTCTTCACCAAGCCCGGCACCAAGATCGCCCGCGCGGCCATCCTCTCCAAGGCCCCGTCCGAGGACGAGATCAAGGCCATCGCCGCCGGCTTCCCGCTCGACCCCAACGCCGAGCCCGACACCGTCACGGTGAGCTTCGCCTGGGCCGGCAGCCTCGCCCCCGAGGGCGCCGCGCTGCCCGAGGACATGACCGTGGAGAAGGGCTCCTCCGTGACCCTTCCCGCCTCCCCCGCCAAAGGCGAGACCGTCAAGGGCGAGAAGGACGGCGTCGCCGGCACCTGGACCTTCGGCGGATGGGACCACGAGGACGGCTTCCTCGCGGAGGGCAACGTCATCGTGAGCGGCACCTGGGCCTTTGTCGCCGACGAGGTCATCCCGGTGGTCGACAAGACCGAGCTCCAGAACAAGGTGGACGAGGCCGCCTCGCTCATCCAGGGCGACTACACCGCCAGCTCCTGGGCCGCCTTCGCCGCCGCCCTCTCGCAGGCCAACGCAGTTCTCGCCAACCAGGGCGCCAGCGAGAAGGACGTCTCCGACGCGCTCGCCTCGCTCGACGCCGCCCGCAACGCGCTCGTGAGGAACTCTGGCACCGGCTCTGGCACCGGCAGCGGCTCTGGCACCGGCAGCGGCTCTGGCGCCGGCTCTGGCACCGGCTCTGGCACCGGCAGCGGCGCCGACTCCACCGGCAAGAGGCCGAGCTCCGGCACGGGCTCCGGCTCTGCCGTCCCCGACACCGGCGACGCCACGTCGATGATCGGCTCCGTGGTGGGCGCGCTCGGCGCCCTCTCCCTCGGCGGCGCCGGCATCCTCTCGGGCATCAGCCGTCGCCACGCCAGCGACGACGTGATCATCTACGACGAGGACGACGCCGACCTCGTCGACTAGCGTGACGCAGGGGCGGGGCGACGGCCCCGCCCCCCACGCATCACTCCCCAGATTCACCGAGACAGAGAATCCGGACAGAATCGACCTCCTAGGAGGCGATTTCTGTCCGGATTCTCTGTCTCGCTAGTGCTGGGGTACGGCGGGGACGAGGCAGCGACGGCTTTCCCGCCTCGCTCGCTACTCCGTGCGCGTCTGGACGATCGAGCCCACGATGGTGAGCGCGATGGTGCCCACGAGAATGGGGGTCGCATAGGCCGCGGCGAAGTCCCCGCCCACGAAGGCCGTGAGGGAGTCGAAGGTCGCGAGCGCGTCTCCTGGCACCGCGCACGCGGCGAGCTGCCCGAAGGCCAGCACAGTGGCGAGCACGTTGGGCACGAGGAAGGACGAGCCCGCCCAGGCGGTGCCGAAGCGCACGGCGGCATCGGCCCAGTGCACGGCCGCAAGACCGAGCAGGACGCCCGCCACGACCATGATGATGCCGAGGTAGTCGGTCGTCTCCTGGGGCAGCAGTATGGTGACGATGAAGCCGAGCGCCGCGCCGGCCAGCAGACCGACGATGAAGACGCCCGCCTTGTAGGCGTACTTGGAGAGCAGCGCGGCCACCACGCCGAGCGCCGCGCCGATCGCGAGCGACACGGGCGAGGCGTCCGTGGAGCCCAGCGCCACGTTGAAGACGCCGATGAACACGAGCACGCCGAGCAGCACGTAGAAGAGCCTCTTGCCGAAGAAGCACGCCGCGGCGCCGGCGGCGATGTTGACGAGCAGATAGAGAATGACGAACTCCATGCGCTTCCTCTCCGCGAGAAGGACGGTCACGGGCGAAAAACAGAACTATTAATTATAGCCGAGAAGAACGGGATGCCCCTCAACGCCCGCTTGACCCGCCCTTGTCAGGGACGTCGCCGCCAGGAAGGCCGTCCGGACGAACCGGGACCGCACCAGAGTCGGCGGGAGTCGCGTCCGACCGGACGTCCTTCTCGCCAGCCGCGTCCTTATCGCCAGCCTCGGCGCCGGCGGCGCAGGGACAGGCGCGGACCGGTGCCCACGAGAGCGCGTAGACGACGCCGAGCGCGGCCGGCACGACGGGCGCCACCAGGGCGAGCGAGAACATCGCCAGGAAGGGAGAGAGCCCCATCCAGTCCACCGTGAGGGCAGGCACCAGGGAGAGCGCCACGTTGCCGAGTACGAGCGCGGTCGCCACGCGACAGGCCGTGCGGGCGGGCGCGGGAATCGCCATGTCGCGGCGACGGACCCACACGAGGCCGCCCACCACGCCGACCGCGTACAGGACGCCGGGGAGGGAGTACGCCAGCAGCGCCCGCAGCGAGGGGTCCGTCGACGAGTACGTGGAGCCGTATGCGGAGCCGTACACGTACGAGGGGGCGCTCCCCAGGCGCGAGAAGACGAGGAGCATGCCAAACAGGACGATCACGAGACCCCAGGCGACGAGGTTGATGACGTAGGACCTCTGCTTCATGGCGACCTCCCCGTCCGAGACCGGCAGACCATCGGGATACCACCAGTATTCCCGTCGGGCGATGCGGGCCGCCGGCACATCGCCCAGCGGCTACTCCGCGCGCTCGTCCGGCAGGTGCCTGGAGAGCGGCCCGCGCTTGGCGGCGTCGACCGGCGCGATGCCCAGCGCGTACAGGAACCCGAAGAACATGACCATGATCGGCGCCACCATCGTGACGTAGACGACCACCACCGTCGGGATCATGAGCGCCCCCGCGGTGTCCGGCGCAAGCGCGGGCACCGCGGCGAGCAGCACGAACGCGAGGACGAGCAGCGCCAGCACGAGGCAGGCCGTCCGGGAGACGCGCCCCATCCTGATGCGCTTGAACCACACGAGCAGAAGGCCGATGAGCGCGCCGATCGCATAGAGCAGCAGCGGGGACGCGAGAACGACGCCCAGCTGCACGAGCGCGGAGTCGCCGATGGCGGCGGAGACGACCTCGAAGTCGGTCATGTGGTACCACGCGAGAAACGCGACGGACGCGGCCGCCACGACGACCCACGCGGCAAAGTTACCAATGAACGTAGTTTTCTTCACGACGTCCTCCCTCGACGCGCGTCGGGCTATGCTTTCCCCACGGCGCAACGACAGCGTGCAACGTGAGCATTATACCCGCGTTGCGCACGGCCCTCGTCAGCGGGGAGGAAGCATGGCACACGTCAGGGAAGCCGTGACCAGCGGAATCGAGAAGGTCAAGAAGCGCTACACGCTCGGCGAGGAGATCGCCAACTCCGTCAGCCACGGCGTGGGGGCGCTGCTCGCCATCGCCGCGCTCGTGCTGCTGATCGTGGTGTCCGTCTCGCACGGCGGCGGGGTGAGGCTCGCGGCGGCCCTGCTCATGGGCATCTCGCTCATCATCGAGTACCTCTTCTCCACCCTCTACCACGCGCTCGCGCCCGAGAAGGCCAAGGCCGTGTTCCGGGTCCTCGACCACTGCGGCATCTACCTGCTCATCGCCGGAAGCTACGCGCCCTTCTCGCTGATCACGCTCGCGGACCGGGGAGGCCTCGCGCTGTGCGTGGCCGTGTGGGCCGTGGCGGTGGTGGGCATCGTCGCCGAATGCCTGCTGCGCGAGCGTCAGCCCGTCTGGCTCACCGCGCTGATCTACGTCCTCATGGGATGGCTCGTGGTCTTCCACATCGGCGACCTCTGGGAGCTCCTGCCGCCGCCCGCGTTCTGGCTGCTTCTCGCCGGCGGGCTCAGCTACACCGTGGGGGCGCTTCTCTACGTCTTCAAGAAGGTGCGCTACCTGCACTTCGTCTTCCACCTGTTCACGCTCGGCGGCAGCGTCTGCATCACGCTCTCCGCCCTGCTCTTCGTGGTGTAGGGCGCCCCGCCCGTCCTTCTCGCCCGTCCTTCCCGCCCGCCCTTCTTGTCGGGCACGTCCTGACAGGCCGCTCACCCAGACAGAGCGTCCGGACAAAATCCTCCCCGCGCGGGGGCGTTTTTGTCCGGACGCTCTGTTTCGGCGCGCAACGGGGCGCGGCGCCCGCCGCCATCCTCGGGCGGAACCCGCGCTAAGATGGACGGCGAGAAGAACGCACGCGCCGCGGCGCACGACGTCAGGAGGGCACATGGTGGACGAGCAGTTCAAGCAGCAGGTGGACGCCTACGTGGACGAGGTCTGGGAGGACGTCGTCGCCGACATCGACCGCCTCGTGCGGCACGAGTCCGTGGAGGACCTCTCCGCCGCCGAGCCCGGCAAGCCGTGGGGCCCCGCCTCCAACGCCGCGCTCGTCGAGGCGGAGCGCATGGCGGGGCGCCTGGGCCTCGAGGTCACGGACGTTGACGGCTACCTGGGCTTTGCCGACGTCCCCGGCGCCTCCGGGCCCGAGCGCCACATCGCCACGATCGCCCACACCGACATCGTGCCGCTGGGCCTTGGCTGGAACTTCCCCGCGCTCGAGGTCACGCGCAAGGACGGCTACCTCGTCGGGCGCGGCGTGCAGGACGACAAGGGCCCCTTCGTGCTCTCGCTCTACGCCGCCCACTTCTTCCAGCGCCTCGTCGATGCGGGCCAGGAGCTGCCGTACACGCTCCGCTGCATCATCGGCAACAACGAGGAGACCGGCATGGGCGACGTGCCGTACTACCTCGAGCGCTACCCCGAGCCGCTCTTCTGCTTCTCCCCCGACGCCGACTTCCCGCTGATCTGCGGCGAGAAGGGCCTCTACCAGGGACGCTTCACCTCCGGCCAGGTGGCCGGCGAGATGATTGTGGAGCTCGACGGCGGCACCGTGCCCAACGCCATCTGCGGCCAGGCCACGGCCGTCGTCCGCGCGGACGCGGCGTCGCTGCCCGCCGCGGAGCGCATCGCCGTGGAGCCTGCCGGCGAGGGCCTCGCGCGCATCACGGCCACCGGCATCGGCGGCCACGCCTCGATGCCCGCCGGCACCGTCAACGCCATCGGCGTGCTCGCGCGCTACCTGCTGGCGCAGGGCCTTGCCGGCGAGGGCGAGCGCAGCTTCCTCGAGCTCCTGGTCACCCTCACCGAGGACGCCTACGGCCGCGCCTCCGGCATCGCCGCCGCCGATGACAAGTTCGGCGAGCTCACCTGCGTCGCCGGCACCATCCGCACCGTCGACGGCCGCTTCGTGCAGACCGTGGACTCGCGCTACCCCACCACCACGACCGGCGAGGCCATCACCGCGCGCCTGAGCGAGCTCGCCGCCGCGCACGGCTGCTCCTACGAGCAGACCTCCGGCGACGCGCCGTTCTACATCAGCCCTGACAGCCCGGAGATCCAGGCGCTTCTCGCCACCTACGCCGAGTACGCCGGAAAGCCCAACGCCCAGGCGTTCACGATCGGCGGCGGCACGTACGCCCGCCACTTCGCCCGCGCCTGCGCCTTCGGCCCCGGCGACTTCGACCCCGACAAGCCCGCCTGGGTGGGCAGCGAGCACGGCCCCGACGAGGCGGTCTCCGAGGAGGCCCTGCGCCGCGCGCTCAAGATCTACATCGTGGCAATCGCCCGCCTGATGGAGCTCGAGCTGTAAAAAGGGGACAGGTTTTTTCTCTCAGAGAAAATGGGACAGGTCTCAGAGCGGTCGCTCCGGGGCCTGTCCCCTTGCTGTTGTGCCGCATGACAGAGGGGACGGGGCGGTGACAGAACCTCCGCCCCTTTCGCGTTACGCGCGCATCTCCTCGGTGTCCTCAGCGATGTCGCGCGCGATGCGGTGAAGCTGGCGGTCGTTCTCCAGCGCGTCGGCCGTCCTCTCCGGCAGATAGACCGAGAGGCGCCCGCCGAGCGTGCGGAACGTGGCCCAGCCCTCGGCGTCCACCACCACGTCGTCCTGCTCGCCGATGACGCAGCTCCAGGTCTCGCCGGCGTGGCCCACGCCCACGAACATGCGCTTCTCGCCGCCGGCGCGGTCGGTGAGGACCACGGCCACGCCGCTGCCCGGATGCTCGGCGTCGCCCTCGCGCGTCCAGCCGATCACGTCCGGCGCGTCCAGGAAGTCGTGCTGAGGCCCGTAGGCGAGACGGCGGCGGATCTCCATGAGCAGCGGCAGCTCGCGCACCGCGGGGATGTTGCCGTCGTTGGGCATGCCGTAGAGGTCGCCGTAGAAGACGCAGGGGTAGCCCGCCTCGCGCAGGAGGATCAGCGCGTAGGCGGCGGGCTTGAACCACGTCTGGACAAAGGACTGCAGCGCCTGGCCCGGCTGCGTGTCGTGGTTCTCGGCGAAGGTCACGGCATGCACCGGGTCGCGCTCCACGAGCGTGCCCGAGAAGATCTTGGAGAGGTCCACGTCGCCGTTCGAGCAGCTCGCACGGTAGAGGTTGTAGTGCAGCGGCACGTCGAAGAGCGAGAGGGCCTTCTCGGCACCCAGGTAGGCCGTGAGCTCGTCCGCCGTGCGACCCCAGTACTCGCCCACCGTGAAGAGCTCGCGCCCCGCGTGCTTGCGCACGGCGTCGAGCCAGCGCAGGTAGAAGCCGCGGTCGATGTGCTTGAGCGCGTCCAGGCGAAATCCGTCCAGCCCGCAGGCGTCCACGTACCAGCAGCCCCAGCGCACGAGCTCGTCAAAGACGCGCGGGTCGTTCACGTCGACGTCGGCGCCCATGAGGTAGTCGTAGTTGGCGTTCTCCGTGCGGTCCACGGCGCTGTCCCAGTGCTTGCCGTCAAAGAGGAAGATGGCCTTGCGCTTGGCGCGGTCGTCCCAGTCCACGCCATGGAAGCAGGTCCAGTCCCAGGTGAAGTCCGAGTAGGTGCCCGCGCGGCCGGGGAACGAGAAGCGCGTCCACGCGGAGATGGTCTGCGCGTCCCCGAGCACGACCTCGCGGTTGTTGGACTGCACCTCGCACGCGACCACGTCCTCGCAGCCGTCCGCGCCGAGCCGCTGATTGAGCACGATGTCCGCGAGCGCCTGGATGCCGTTTGCCTGCAGCGCGCGCACCGCGGCCTCGTACTCCGCGCGGGTGCCGTACTTGGTGCGCACGGTCCCCTTCTGGTCGAACTCGCCCAGGTCGTAGGTGTCGTAGACGCCGTAGCCCACGTCCTCGGCGCCCTTCTCGGCCTTGTAGGCGGGCGGCAGCCAGACGGCGGTGATGCCCTGGTAGGCGAAGTCGGCAGCCTGCTCGGCGATGCGGTGCCAGTGCGAGCCGTCCGCGGGCAGGTACCAGGAGAAGCCCTGGAGCATGGTTCCGTTGGTCATGAAAGTCCTTTCTGGTGACGTGATTCAAGGGGGACGGTGAGACAAAGGGGACGGGTTCATTTGTCTCATTACATTATGTAATGAGACAAATGAACCCGTCCCCTTTGTCTCACCGTCCCCCTTGAATCACTCCTCTTGGCCGGAGACGAGCGCGACGCCCGCGGCGGCGGCGAGCTCCTCGGGCGTGGGCTGGCGCAGCACGCGGACGGCCAGGTACACGCACACGCCCATGAACAGCAGGTCAAATACGGCATCGAAGGTGACGCCAAGGATGCCGCGCTCGAGGAACATGCCCACCACCTGCACGAGGTCGAAGGCGCAGACGATCGACGCGAGCACGAGGAAGGGCACGATCTTCTGCGGTCGGTTGGACCCCCGGATGCCAAGCCCGCCCGCGAGCACGCTGACGCCCGACGAGAGCCCGCCGACGGCGAGCAGGGCATAGAGCGTGTCGGAGACGGTCACCGGGACGCCCGAGATGACGGCGCGCTCCCCCTCCCCGTACACGACGAGCGCGGCCGCCAGCACCACGATCACCACGACCGTCACCACGCCCTTGAGGATGATCATCTCGGAGAGCAGGTGCAGGACGCGCTGGTGGCGCGAGCGCAGGAAGGTCTCGCCGCGGACGCCGTTGTCGTGCTCCTCCTTCACCTTGTCGGCAAGACTCGAGCAGATGAGCACGTAGACGATCGTGGTCGTGAGCACGATGGGGTTGAACAGGATGAACGACCCAACCCCCCAGCCCCAGACGATGGTAACGAGCACGGCGAGCCCGACGAGGTAGCACAGGAAGCGGTAGGGCTCGACGCGGGCGGAGTTGTTGGAGGCGGCGATGCCCAGCGCCGCGGTGAGGATGAGCAGGCCCGCCGCGACGACGATCATGACGCCGAAGGTGGCCGCGGTCCAGATGTCGCCTCCCGGGAGCAGCCCCATGACGTTTCCCACGAGCACCGCGACGCCGCCGAGAAGAACGAGCAGGCCGATGATGCCCATGAGGATGGAGACCATGCGAAGCACGGCCTGGGCCGGCGTGCGGGGAATCGAGGGCTCGAGGTCCTCCATGCGCTGTCACCTCCCTGACGGTTGTCTGAACGTAGGGAGTATACCCAAACGTCATGGAGGGACTCGCGCCTTGCCGCGGTCCTTCTCGCCAGGGGCCGGCGGGCATAAGGCTGCGCGAGAAGAACGCGGGGACGCGATCAGGCGGACGCGCGGGCCAGCCGAGCATGCCCTATGGCACGGATTTCGCCCATCGGGACGCGCATCCGTGCGCCGGGGCATGCTCGTCGCGCCCCAGATGCGCGGGCGTCCCGTCAGGAGAAGGTCGCGGCCTCGTAGTCGGTGAGCTCGGCGAGGTAGCCGCGCTCGGAGAGGGCGCGCTCGACGTCGTCCAGCACCTCCTCGCTTCCCGCGCTCACGTGATGGAAGTGATAGCCGCTCGTGACCTCCAGGAGCGGGGCGGAAACGCCGGAGGCGAGCTCGGCCATGAAGCGCTCGACGTCGCGGCGGCTGGAGATGCCCAGCTCGGAGGACACCTTCCCGTAGACGCGATGGTTCACGAAGACGTCCTCCACGCACCCGCCCAGGTCAACGACGCAGGTGAGCTCGTCGGCGGTCTGCTCGGCGGTGTGCCGGCACTTGAACAGGCGCGTGGGACGCACGGGCGCATCATCGGCGAGAAGGACGTAGCCGCGGTTGGTGGAGACGATCTTCTCGCCCCTCGTGCGCAGGAGTGCGATGTCGGTGACCACCACCTGGCGGCTCACGCCGCACTTCTCGGCAAGCGCACCGCCCGAGAGCGGCCCCTCGGCGCCGCGCAGGGCCTCCAAGATCTTCTCGCGGCGGGCGTCCCCGGAGCCGGCGCTCACCCCAGGACCTCCAGGTGCTTGAGCGAGAGGTCGAGGATCGGTGCGGAGTGCGTGAGCGCCCCGCAGGAGACGAAGTCCACGCCTAGGTCGACGTAGCGCCCCACGTTGGCGGCATCCACGTTGCCCGAGGCCTCGGTCTGAGCGCGGCCGTCGATGAGGGCGATCGCGGCGGCCATGTCATCGTGGGACATGTTGTCCAGCATGATGATGTCGGCACCGGCCTCGACGGCCTCGCGGACCATCTCGAGGCTCTCGCACTCCACCTCGACCTTGTCCACGAAGGGCGCCGTGGCACGCGCCATGGACACGGCCTCGGCCACGCCTCCCGCGGCGTCGATGTGGTTGTCCTTGAGCAGGACGCCGTCAGAGAGGCCGTAGCGGTGCAGGCTGCCGCCGCCCAGGCGCACGGCCTCGCGCTCGAAGAGGCGCATGCCGGGCGTGGTCTTGCGCGTGCAGACGAGCGTGGTGGCCGTGCCCTCGAGCGCGGCCGCGATGGCGGACGTGTAGGTGGCGATGCCGCTCATGCGCTGCAGGTAGTTGAGGGCGGTGCGCTCGCCCTCCAGCAGCACGCGCACGTCTCCCTCCACGGCGGCCACGTGCTGGCCCGCGCTCACGCGCTCGCCGTCCGCCACGTCGGCGGTGACGCGCGTGGCGTGGTCGAGCAGCGCAAAGACGCGCGAGAAGACCGCGAGGCCCGCGATCACGCCGTCCGCCTTGGCGATGAGCTGCACGCGACCGGGACGCGGCTCGGGCATCACGGCGGCGGTGGAGACGTCGCCAAAGGGCATGTCCTCGCGCAGCGCCGCGCGGATGTGGTCGTCCATCTGCATCTGGATCATCGGGTCGGTCATCGGGTCTCCTCTCGTGAGACAATGGGGACAGGTTCATTTGTCTCATTGAGGCACATGAGACAAATGAACCTGTCCCCATTGTCTCACGGCCTCCGCAAGCTGCGCCGCGGTGTCCTCGGCAAAGCGGTCGCGCATGATCTTGTCGGCCGCCCGCTGGGCAAAGACGAGCGACTCGAGCAGGCTGTTGGAGGCAAGGCGGTTCTTGCCGTGGACGCCGTTGCAGCAGGTCTCGCCGCAGGCGAAGAGGTGCGGCAGGGTGGTCTGGGAGTCCGAGTCCACATGGATGCCGCCCATGAAGTAGTGCTGGGCGGGCACCACGGGAATCGGGCGCTCGCGGATATCGTAGCCCTCCTCGAGGCAGCGCTCCAGGATGTGCGTGAAGTGTCCCTCTATCACCTCGCGGGGCACCCGCTCGAAGGAGAGCCACACGTGCTGCGCGCCCGTTCTTCTCATCTCGGCAAAGATCGCCGCGGAGACCACGTCGCGCGGCTGCAGCTCGTCCGTGAAGCGCTCGCCGGCGTCGTTCAGCAGGATCGCCCCCTCCCCGCGCGCGGACTCGGAGATGAGAAACGCGCGGCCGGGTCGCTCGCTCCAGAGCGAGGTGGGATGGATCTGCACGTAGTCCATGTGCTCAAGGAGGACCCCGTGCTCGGCGGCAATGCGGCAGCCGTCCCCGGTGAGGCACGAGAAGTTCGTGGAGCGCGAGTAGAGCCCGCCCACGCCGCCCGTGGCAAAGACCGTAGCGTCCGCGCGGATCTCGATCCTCTCGCCGTCCGGCCCCGTGGCCACGACGCCGCGGCACACCCGCGTGCCGCTGCCCTCGGAGCCCTCGAGGATGTCCGTCATGCAGGTGTGCTCGAGAATGCGCGCATGGGGCAGCCTGCGCACGCAGGCCAGCAGGTGCGTGGTGATCTCCTCCCCCGTGACGTCCTCGTGGTAGACGATGCGCGGGCGGGAGTGCGCGCCCTCGCGGGTGTAGTCGAGCTCGCCGTCCGGCCTGCGGGCGAAGCGCACGCCGCGCTTGATGAGGTCGTCGATGATGGGGCGGCTCGCGCGGATCATGAGGTCCACGCTCTCCAGGCGGTTCTCGTAGTGGCCCGCGCGCAGCGTGTCCTCGAAGAAGGACTCGTAGTCGCCCGGGTCGTGCAGGACGCAGATGCCGCCCTGGGCGAGCATGGAGTCGCAGTGGTCCACCTCCTCCTTGGAGAGCAGGAGCACCGAGAGCGCCTCCGGGAGGTTGAGCGCGCAGTAGAGGCCGGCCACGCCACAGCCGACGATGACCACGTCGCAGTCGATCACGCGCGCGGGGCGCGATTCGTCCGTCGCGATGACGCCGTCCTTCTCGCCCGCCATGCTACCTCCCCAGCTCGAGCATGCGCGTGAGCGCCGCGCGGGCGCCCTCGGCCACCTCGGCCGGCGGCAGGCCCACCTCGCCGGAGCCGTCGCGCAGGCAGGCGACGAGCCGCTCCACCGTGATGCGGTCCATGTCCGGGCAGGCCGGGCGCGTGGCCGGGAAGTGGAAGCGCTTGCCGGTCCCGGCCGTCTGCCGCTCCAGCTCGCCGCGGACGCCGTCCACGGTGAGGACGATGTAGTCGCGCGCCGAGCCCGCCACGGCCGCCTCGATGATCTGCGAGGTGGAGCCGGCAAAGTCCGCGAGCGCCATGGCCTCCGGACCGCACTCGGGGTGCGCGAGCACCGGCGCGTCCGGGAACGCTGCCTTGAGCGCGCGGACTTCGTTAGCGGAGATGTCGCGGTGGATGGGGCAGTAGCCGTCGTTCAGGATCACGTTCTTCTCGGCCACCTGGCTCGCCACATAGCTGCCGAGATGGCGGTCCGGCACGAAGAGGACGTTTCCCTGCGGCAGCGCGCGCACGATGCGCACCGCGTTCGAGGACGTGACGCAGACGTCGGACCACGACTTCACCTCGGCCGTGGAGTTGACGTAGCAGGCCACCGCCAGGTCGTCGCCGTAGCGCTCTCGCGCGGCGTCCACCGTCTCGCGGCGCACCATGTGGGCCATAGGGCAGTCGGCGGCAGGGTCCGGCATGAGGACGGTCTTGTCCGGCGAGAGGAGTTTGGCGCTCTCCGCCATGAAGCTCACGCCGGCAAAGACCAGCGTGCGGCACGGCAGCGTGGCCGCGAGCTTGGCGAGGGCGAAGGAGTCGCCCACGTGGTCGGCCAGCTCCTGGACCTCGGGCGGGACGTAGTAGTGGGCCAGAATCACGGCGTCGCGCCTCTCCTTGAGACGCTCGACCTCGGCGCGCAGCTCGTCTGTGAGCATGTCCGCTCCCCTCGTCGACAAACCATGACAGTATACAGCTTGCTTGACAGATGACAAGACAGTGAGGCGGAAGACACGCATTCCGTGCGCCCCGGCATGCTCGAGCGGGTCCCGGCACGGCAGGACGCCCGGCGAGAAGGGCCTGGGCATGCCCCCGCGCACGGAGCGCTCGGGCATGCCTGAGCGCACGGTTTTCACTCCGTGAAGGCCTAAACCGTGCGCAGGGGCATGCTCGATGCAGACGACGGGCACTTGCCATGGCACCAGGCCAGGACCGTGCGCCGCGACATGCTCGACGACGCCCCCCAAGCGCCCTTCTCACCGTGTCGCGTTGTGGAGAACGCGTGGCGAGAAGAACGCGCGGCGCTGAGGGCGCGCTCGGCGGGTATCACCTAACACCGTAAGTATCTTCTAGTAGTAGGGAGTGAGATGGACGACTACGAACCCTCCTTCGCGCCGAGCTACGCCGAGCTCGCCCAGGAGCTCCTCCAGGAGCTCGGCCAGCTCGGACGCGCCGTGGGACCCAAGGCGCTCAACGCCACGCGCGGGGAGACCGCCGTGCTCATGACGCTTTTCCGCTCAGAAGAGCCGCTCACGCCCGGCTCGCTCGGGTCCTTCGCACAGGTCTCGAGCGCGCGCACGGCCAACATCCTTCGATCCCTCGAGGAGAAGGGGCTCGTCACGCGCACGCACTCGAGCGAGGACCGTCGCTGCGTCAGGGTGGCGCTCACCGACGAGGGGCGCCGGCGCGCGGACTCCATCAGGCAGGAGCGCACGCAGGCCGTCGTACGCTACCTGGAGGCCCTCGGGCCGGATGACGCGACGGAGCTCGTGCGCATCGTGCGACGCTCGCGCGACATCCTCGTCGAGGCGGTCACGGGGGAGGTGGCCGAATGAGGGTCCTCAGGCTCTTCAAGAACCACCTCCTCGCACTCGTCGCCGTGACGGCGCTGCTCGTGGTCTCCGCCAACGCGGACCTGGCGCTCCCCTCACTCATGTCGGAGATCGTCGACGTGGGAATCCAGCAGGGCGGCATCGAGAGCCCCGTGCCGGACTCCATCCGCGCGAGCTCGCTCGACGACCTCGAGCTCTTCATGAGCGACGAGGACGCCGCCCTCGTGGAGGCCGCCTATGCCCCGGCAGACGACGCCGGCATCCGCGCCTTCCAGGGGACGGACGCCGAGAAGGACGCGGGCTCGGACCTCGCGCGGGCGATGGAGCTCCAGGAGGTCGCCGCCCTCGCGCTCGGGCAGGGCGTGGACGCCTCCGCGCTCGGGAACGACACCGCCGTCCCCTCCGGCACCACCCTCACGCTCGACTCCCTCCACGCGGCTGTGGACGCGGGCCTCGTCGCTCGTGACCAGCTCGCCAACGCTGCCGAGGCCCTCGGCGAGCAGATGGGCAGCATGGGCGGCTCGCTCGTCACCCAGCGCGCCATCTCCTACGTGAGCGCCGAGTACGCCGCGCAGGGCATCTCAGCCGCCGACGTCCAGAACGCCTACCTCGGCAGGACCGCGCTCGAGATGTTCGGCCTGTGCCTCGTGAGCCTCGTGGCCACGGTCCTCACGGGCGCCGTCGCGTCCCACACCGCCGCCACCATCGCGCGCGACCTGCGCCGGCAGGCCTTCGCCAAGGTCATGCGCTTCTCCCCCGCCGAGGTCAACCGATTCTCCCAGGCCTCGCTCATCACGCGCTGCACCAACGACATACAGCAGATCCAGATGGCCACGACGATGTTCATGCGCCTCGTCCTTCTCGCCCCCATCATGGGCGTCGTGGCGGTCCTGCGCGTGCTCGCCACCTCCACGGGCCTCGAGTGGACCATCGGCGTCGCCGTGATAGCCGTCTGCGCCATCGTCGGCGTGCTCATGGGCCTCACGCTGCCCAAGTTCAAGAGGATGCAGCAGCTCGTGGACCGCGTGAACCTCGTTGCGCGCGAGATGCTCGACGGCATCATGCCCATCCGGGCGTTTGGCCGCGAGAAGCACGAGCTATCGCGCTTTGACCAGGCAAGCTCGGAGCTCATGGGCACGCAGCTCTTCACCAACCGCGCGATGAGCTTCATGATGCCGCTGCTCATGTTCGTCATGAACTGCGTCACGGTGATGATCGTGTGGTTTGGCTCCCACGGCGTGGCCGACGGCGTCATGCAGGTGGGCGACATGATGGCCTTCATCTCCTACACCATGCAGATCGTCATGGCGTTCATGATCCTCACCATGGTCTCGGTGATCCTCCCGCGCGCCGAGGTGGCCGCCGAGCGCGTGGACGAGGTCATCTCCTGCCCGCTCTCCGTGACCGACCCGGCGCACCCCAAGCTCCCCGCCGAGGGCGCGCCGCGCGGCGAGCTCACCTTCCGCAACGTGAGCTTCCAGTACCCCGACGCCCGCAAGGACGTGATCCAGGGGGTGAGCTTCACCACGCGCCCCGGCCACATGACGGGCATCATCGGCTCCACGGGCTCGGGCAAGTCAACGCTCGTGCAGCTCATCCCGCGCCTCTACGACGTCACCGGCGGCGCCGTGCTGCTCGACGGCGTGGACGTGCGCGACTGGAGCCTCTCGGAGCTTCGCCGGCGCATCGGCTACGTCCCGCAGCAGGGCATGCTCTTCTCGGGGACCGTGGAGACGAACCTCAAGTTCGCGGGGGACGCGGTGACGGACGACGACATGCGCGAGGCCGCGCGCGTCGCGCAGGCAGAGGGGTTCATCGAGGAGCGCGCCGAGGGATACGACGCGCCCATCTCCCAGGGCGGCACCAACGTCTCCGGCGGGCAGCGCCAGCGCCTCGCCATAGCGCGCGCCCTCGCCAAGCGGCCGGAGGTCGTCGTCTTTGACGACTCCTTCTCCGCGCTCGACTACGCCACGGACGCTCGGCTGCGCGCCGAGCTCGCCCGCACGGTCACGGACGCCGCGGTCGTGGTGGTGGGCCAGCGCATCGCCACGATCATGCACGCCGACGAGATCCTCGTGCTCGACGAGGGGCACGTGGTCGGCCGCGGGACCCACGAGGAGCTGCTGCGCACCTGCCCCGCGTACCTCGAGATCGCCCAGAGCCAGCTCTCCGCCGAGGAGCTCGGCCTGGACGTGCAAAGGGGACAGGCACTTTTGCACGCCAACGACACGAAGGGAGGCGAGCGCTGATGCCGCCCGTCGGAAGGGGCCGCGGACGCGGCGAGAAGCCCAAGGACTTCAAGGGCACCATGGTCAAGCTGCTGGGATACGTAGGAAGGCACAAGTTCGCCGTCCTTCTCGCCCTGCTCTTTGCCGTGGGGTCCGTGGTGTTCAACATCGTGGGCCCGCGCGTGCTGGGCACCGTGACCACCAGGCTCTTCGAGGGGCTCGTGGCCACGGTCCAGGGCACGGGCTCCGTGGACTTTGCCTGGATCGGAGCCACACTGCTGGGGCTTCTGGGCATCTACCTGGCAAGCTCCGCCTGCAACCTCGTCCAGGGGTGGCTGATGACCGGGGTCACCCAGCGGGTCTGCCACCGCATGCGAACCGAGATAGCCGAGAAGATCGCGGTGGTCCCCATGGGCTACTTCAACGAGCACAGCAAGGGCGACGTCCTCAGCCGCATCACCAACGACGTGGACACGCTCGGCCAGTCGCTCAACCAGTCCATCACGCAGCTCATCACCTCCGTCACGCAGGTCGTGGGCGTGCTCGTGATGATGCTCTCCATCAGCCTGCCGCTCACGGGCGTGACGGTGCTCACCCTGCCGGCCTCCGTGCTCATCGTGGGCGTGGTCGTGCACTTCTCGCAGCGCTACTTCCGCGAGCAGCAGCAGGTTCTGGGCTCGGTGAACGGCATCGTGGAGGAGGACTTCGCGGGACAGGGCGTCATCCAGGTCTTCGACCGCGCCGACGCCTGCGTCGAGGAGTTCGAGCGCGAGAACGACCGCCTGTTTACGAGCGCGTGGCGAAGCCAGTTCCTCTCCGGCCTGATGATGCCGCTCATGAGCCTCGTGGGCAACATGGGCTACGTGGGCGTCGTGGTGGTGGGCGCGGGGCTCTGCCTCAACGGCGCCGCCGGCCCCGGCGACATCCAGAGCTTCATCCAGTACGTGCGCAACTTCACGCAGCCGATCCAGCAGCTGGCCAACGTGTCCAACACGATGCAGTCCATGGCAGCCGCCACGGAGCGCGTCTTCGAGTTCCTGGCCGCGCCCGAGGAGTCCGAGCCCGAGCGGCCGCAGGTGCCC
This sequence comes from Thermophilibacter sp. ZX-H3, assembly GCF_052599055.1. Lineage (NCBI taxonomy): Bacteria > Bacillati > Actinomycetota > Coriobacteriia > Coriobacteriales > Atopobiaceae > Thermophilibacter > Thermophilibacter sp. ZX-H3. The sequence continues at coordinate 185,827 of NZ_JBQXES010000001.1, forward strand.
GCACGCCGCGAGGGGCGCGTCGTCTTTGACCACGTGCGCTTTGGCTACGTGCCGGGCCAGACCGTCATCCACGACTTTTCCTGCGTGGCGGAGCCCGGCCAGACCGTGGCCATCGTGGGACCCACCGGCGCGGGCAAGACGACGCTCATCAAGCTGCTGCAGCGCTTCTGGGACGTCGACGCGGGCTCGCTCACGGTGGACGGAATCGACGTGCGGCAGTGGGACCGTGCGGCACTGCGCGAGGAGTTCGCGATGGTGCTGCAGGACACGTGGCTCTTCAACGGCACCATCAGGGAGAACATCCGCTACGGCCGTCCCGACGCCACCGACGAGGAGGTGGAGGCCGCCGCCCGCGCGGCCCGCTGCGACCACTTCATCCACACGCTTGCGGGCGGCTACGACTTCGTGATCAACGAGGAGGGCACCAACCTCAGCCAGGGGCAGCGCCAGCTCGTGACCATCGCGCGCGCCGTGCTGGCCGACCGCCCGGCTCTCATCCTCGACGAGGCGACCTCGAACGTGGACACGCGCACCGAGGAGCTCATCCAGCGCGCGATGGACGAGCTCATGCGCGGGCGGACGAGCTTCGTGATCGCTCACCGGCTCTCGACCATACGCAACGCAGACGTGATCTTGGTGCTGCGCGACGGCGACGTCGTGGAGAAGGGCACCCACGAGGAGCTCCTCGCCAAGGGCGGCTTCTACGCGGAGCTCTACAACTCGCAGTTCGACCACGCGGCCTAGCGGAGGGCGCGGGCATGCCTGGGCGCACGGTCCTTCTCGCCCGAGGCGGGAATCCGTGCGCCGGGGCATGCCCGGCGGCACGAGGTCGTGCCCCGGGGGCGTTATCCGCCTGCGTCTGGCATGCCCTATCGCACAGAGTGACCGAGCATGCCTCCGCTCACAGATTCTTGCCCCATGGGGCCAAGAACCGTGCACGGGGGCATGCTCGGCCGAGGCGTGCACAGGGGCATGCTCGAAGGGCGAGAAGGACGGGCGAGAAAAACGGGCGAGAAGGACCTGCCGCCCCTAGTTGTTGACGCCGTGGTGGCAGACGAAGCTCTCGCGGTCGATGGCGCGGAACTCGTAGCCGCGCTCCTGATAGAACTCGATGATCTGCGGCAGGGCGTCGACGGTGGTGGTCTTCGTCGCGGCGTCGTGGAAGAGCAGCATGATGTTGGTGTATCCCTCCACGCAGGAGGACTGCACGATGGTCTCCGCGGGGACGTTGTTGCCGGAGGCGTCCGCCGAGGTCACGTTCCAGTCGTAGAACTGGTAGCCGCGCGCGGGGACGTCCTCCACGAGCGCGGACATGATGCCCGTGCAGTAGTTCGCCGAGATGGTGTTGGAGGCGCCGCCGGGGAAGCGCGTGAGGTACGGCACGAACCCGATCTGCTCCTTCACGACCTCGCCCACCTGCTCGAGGTCCGCGAAGAACGCCTCCTCGGAGACGTAGATCTTGTCGTAGTCGTGCGTCATCGAGTGCAGGCCGATGCTGTGGCCGCGGTCGTAGGCGTCCTTGATCGAGCTGCGGTAGTCGGGCTCGTGCCCGGTCACGAAGAACGTGGCCTTGGCGCCGTACTGGTCGAGGATGTCGAGCACGCGGCCCGTGTTCTTGGAGGGGCCGTCATCGAAGGTCAGGTAGACGATCTTCTCGCCGTTGGACTCGTAGTTCCAGTCCGTCTGGCGATCCGGGTCGAGCGCGAGCTCCGCGGCGCGCGTGTCGTCCTCCGCGGACTCGGGCTCCGGCTCCGGCTCGGGCTCGGGCGCGGCGGGCTCGACGATCGTGGGGAGCTCCCGCACCTGGGAGTCGGCCTCCCCCGACGCCCCGGCCACCACGAGCGCGCCCAGCGCGCCCACACCACCGAGAAGCGCCACGACGAGCACCATCGTCACCACGAGAAGCCCCCGTGCGTGACGCTGCTGGTCCTGTGCGCTCGGCCGCCTTCCTGCCCTGCCTGCCATGAGTCTCCTCGCAGTTGCTCGCCTTGTCGGCAGGTCATTGTACGAGAACTCCGCGACGCTCGGTCACCCTGAATCCAAGGTTGAGGGCGCCGGCGTGGGGCCCGCCCTACGAGAGCACGATGCCGCCGAGCCAGCCGCACAGCGGCGTGGCGAGCGCACTGTAGTAGCTCACCCAGGACGAGAGGCTCATGTTCTGGATGAAGCCGACGTTGTGGCGCACGATGCCGTTGCCCATGTAGATGCCGATGTGGCCGTAGATGAGGCCGGCGGCGCTCGCCGGGGACGAGTTGACGGCGATGATCATGCCGGGCTTGATCTGCGACGTGGCAGTGTGGCACCAGCTGTAGTACATGTCGTCGGCGTTGCCCCAGAACGAGCCAAGCCCCGCGTACTGGAAGACGTCGGTGACCCAGGCGGCGCACAGGCCCGTGCCCGGCGAGCCCACGGCGTAGGCGGCGTTGAGCACGGCCTGGAGCGAGCCCGACCCGTTGGTGGGGGTGTCCCCCACCCAGTTGGAGGAGCCGCCGCCCTGCTGGTTCTGCTGCTCCTGCTGCCTGCGGGCCTCCTCTTCCTGGCGCTTGCGCTCCTCCTCCTGACGGCGGGCCTCCTCGGCAGCGCGCTGGGCGGCGAGGATCTCCTCGTCGCGCTGCTGCATGAGCTCCTGGACCTCGGCGGAGAGGCCGTCGACGAGGCTCTGGGCCTCCTGCTGCTTGGCACGCGTCTCCGCGAGCTCCTCCTGCTGCTGGGCCTGGAGGTCCTCGAGGTCGGCGCGCTGCGCCTCGAGCTCGGCCTTCTGCCCCTCGAGCTCGGCCTTGCTCGTCTCGAGCTCGGTCTTGAGGGTCTTGACCTCCTCGATCATCTCGCGCTCGGACTCGCTCACCTTGTCGAGGTAGAAAATGCTGCTCGTCAGCTCGTCGAAGGTCGTCGCCGAGAGGATGAGGTCGAGCGTGCCCTGCGCGCCCGACTTGTAGGCGGACGTCATGCGGTCGCCGAGCCGCTCCTGCTTCTCCTCGATCTCGGCCTGGCGCTCGTCGATCTCGTCCTGCTTGGACTCGATGTCGGCCTGCGTCTGGTCGATCTGCGCGTTGAGCTCGCTGATCTGGACCTGGGTCTCGGAGAGCCGACCCGCGACCTCGGCGGTCTCCTGGCCGATGCGGTTGAGCTCGGCCTGGGCATCCTCGAAGCTCATCTGGGCCGCGTCGAGCTTCTCCTGGGTGGTCTCGGCCCGCGCGACGGCGGGGAAGAACGTGGCGCAGATGCCCGCGCCCATAAAGAGCCTGAGGGCGTCCCGGCGCGTGACGCTGCGAGGCGTGATGCCGGCGTCGCCCATGCTGACATGCGTTCGGGGCATGAAGTGCCTCCTTGGGTACGAATAAGGTGCAGAGGAACGCTCCCCTATTCTATCCGTTATCCCCCGGGGCCACGAGATGCACACGGGGCCAAAGCGGCGTGCGCGAGCGGGGATGAGGGGCGTTGCGTGGGTCGGGGCTATGGCAGCGGCAGCCGCTCGCGCGTTGCGCAAATCGGGGTCGTGGCAGCGGGCGAGAAGAACGAGCTGGGGTTCTTCTCGCCCACGCTGCAAGAAAGGGGGTCATGGCAGCCTGATTCCTGCCACGACCCCAAACGGCGCAACGCCGGCACCGCTGCCACTGCCACAGGCCCGCGTTCCGCAGCGGCCCCGAGCGGGCGGTTCTTCTCGCCCCTCTTGCCTAGCGGTTCTCGATGCTCGCCACGTTGCCCACGGTGATGGTGATGCGGCCCTCGGCGTCCGTGGAGAAGTCCAGGTAGCCGGGCTTGGTGGCCAGGTCGGAGGGGAAGGTGATCTCCACGCCCGTGTCGGTGCGGATCTTGTGGCTGCGCGTGAGGCGGTTGGCCACGCCCCGGCGCACGGGTGCCTCCTCGGGCAGGGCCGCCTCGCGGACGCGCTCCTCGAAGCGCTCCTGCAGGTCGGGACGGTCCTGGAAGACCTCGCGCCCCACCTCGGCCGGCGTGAAGGACTCCTCGACCTCGGCGGCGCGCGCCACCACGGCCTTCGCGCGCGAGACCTCGACGGCCGGCGTGAGGCCGAACTCCTCGGCGACGTCGCGCACGATGACGTTGACCTCGTCGATCACCTCGTGGCTGGAGGCCTCGCTCGAGCACTGCAGGAACCGCTCCGGAATGAGCGAGACGCTCGTCCCGCCCACGGAGCGCTCCTTGTCGTGGAAGTCGATGGCCCCGGTCTCGGCGTCCACCAGCACGTAGGAGGCCACCTTCTGCGAGGGGTTGGGCAGCGTGGCGTCCACGCGCGCGATGTCGTTGGAGTCGCCGCCCACCTCGTGCACGAAGGCCTGCCGGCGCGGCAGCAGCAGTATCGAGAAGAACCGGCGGCCCGCCGGCCCGTCGAAGGCGGCGTCCACCTCGGCGTCCGTTGAGGCGCCGTCCACGCCGCCGGCGTCGGTGTCGCAGAAGTCCGCGACGAGCAGGTCGCACTGCTCGAGGTCCTCCGTGCGGCGCAGCTCCTCCCAGAACCACTGGGCGATCTCGACTGAGAACTCCACGAACTCCCGCTCGCCGGCGAGGTAGCGCTGGAGCTCCCCGGCAAAGCCCGAGTCGGGCGCGAACTCGCCGTGGCGGCTCTCCGCGTTGGACGAGATCTTGCGCAGGTGGCGCTGGACGTAGGAGCGCGTGGCGCGGACCGTGAGGTCGAGCGGGCGCTCCGAGAGGTACGTCGACCCGGACTCGAAGTCGAAGACGTGAAGAATGGCGTGGTCTACCTTGAGCATGTGTTCTCTCTCGTGCGTCACGCAAACTCGCCTAAAAGGGGACAGGCCCCTTTTAGGCGAGTCTTGGGTGGATTTCTGCTTACTCCTTGGGACGCTTGGCCTCGATGGTCTCGGCGAGCGCCTGCTCGCCGGTCATCTTCTTGCCGTCGGCGTCGCGCTCGAGCGCCGGGATGAGCATGCGATAGGCGTTCTCGGTCGCGTTCTTGCGCGGCGACTTCTTCGCGTAGCGCTTGACGGCGGCGGCGGTGCGGTTGATGGCCTGGAGCGTGCCGGCGCCGGCGACGCAGCCGCCCGGGCATGCCATGCCCTCGATCAGGTAGCCGGGGTACTTGCCCTTGACGGCGTCCTTCATCATCTTGCGGCACTCATCGAGGCCCTCCGCGTTGACCACGTTGACCTCGCGGTCCGGGTAGCGGCGCTTGATGGCGTTGACCACCGCGTTGGCAACGCCGCCCGCGACGGCGAAGCCGCGGCCGTCGGCCGACGCCACGCCGAAGTCCGAGCTGCCCTCGCCCTCGAGCTTGGTGTACTCGTCGATGCCGCGCGCCTTCATCATGCCCATCATCTCCTCGAAGGTGAGCACGAAGTCGACCTCGGAGCGGACGGACTTGCGCATGGCCTCGAGCTTCTTGGCGGAGCACGGCCCCACGAAGACGATCTTGGCCTCGGGGTGCTGCTTGCGGATGAGGCGGGCGGTGAGCGTCATGGGCGTGAGGGCCATCGAGATGCAGTCGGCGTGGTCCGGGAACTCGGTCTTGGCCATGACCGACCAGGCCGGGCAGCACGAGGTTCCCATGAACGGGATCTTCTCGGGCACCTCCTCGACGAAGTCCTCGGCCTCCTGGACGGTGCAGAGGTCGGCGCCGATGGCGACCTCCTCCATGCCGGAGAAGCCGAGCGTCGTGAAGGCCTGGCGGAGCTTGTCCACGTTGCCCTTGCCGCCGAACTGGCCGACGAAGGCGGGGGCGACGGCGGCGATGACCTCGTCGCCGCGGTTGATGGCCTGGATGACCTGGAAGATCTGGCTCTTGTCGGCGATGGCGCCGAAGGGGCAGTTGATGAGGCACTGGCCGCACGAGACGCACTTCTCGTAGTCGATCTGGGCGCGGCCGTTGTCGTCGGACCCGATCGCGTGCATGCCGCAGGCGTCCGCGCACGGGCGCACCTGGTGCTGGATGGCGTGGTAGGGGCAGGTGTTGAAGCACATGCCGCAGTGGATGCACTTCTCCTGGTCGATGTAGGCCTTCTTGTCCTTGAAGGAGATGGCGCCCTTGGGGCAGATCTCGCGGCAGGGGTGCGCGAGGCAGCCCTGGCAGCCGTCGGTCACGCGATAGGTGTTGTCCGCGCAGGCGTTGCACGCGAACTTGATGACGTTGATCAGGGGCGGCTCGTAGTAGGTCTCGGCGACGGAGGCGTCGGCGAGGCCGTCGGTCAGGCTCTCGCGCTTGTCGACGCTCTGCAGCGGCAGGCCCATGGCGAGGCGGATGCGCTGCTCGACGATGGCGCGCTCGAGGAAGACCGACTCGCGGTACGTGGCCACGTCGCCGGGGATGATGTCGTACGGCAGGTCGCGGATCTTGCGGCGGGTGGTCTTCTCGTCGTCTTCCTTCATGTCGTAGGCGACGCTCGCCACGGAGCTGAAGACCTTGCGACGGATCTCGGTCAGGTTGGTGTACACGCCACGCATGGTGTCGGCCATCGTTGCCCCTCTCCCGGCTCTCTTCTCCCTTGTCCGGCGCTTCCCCTCAGAGGCGCCTCTAACAGACTAGTATCGCACACGTTGGGAGGTTCTCGCCGAAGGGGGCGGCGGGCGGCGCGGGGGATTTCCCCGCCGCGACGCCGGCCGTGGGTCCGGCCACGGCGCCGGCCGTGGGTCCGGCCACGGCGCCGGCCCCGACGCGAACCGTCGCCTCTCCCCCGCAGAGACGGCGTGCGGGGCCAAGGCGACGGTTTGCCGAGAAGAACCGTCGCGAATCCCCCGCAACGCGGCAGCGCGGGGGATTCGCGACACCTCCGGCCAGACGGCGCGTCAGGCACGTGCTGACCGTGCCAAGCACGTCTGACGTCAGTGGCACACGTGCCAGGCACGTCTGACGTCAGTGGCGCGCCCGCGCCTCCGGGGGCGGGGACGGCCAGAGGCGCTCGGGCCAGGCGGTCTCAAGGCGCAGGAGCTCGCCGGTCACGGGATGGACCACCTCCTCGCGCCAGGCGTGCAGCAGCAGGCCCTCCGTGCTTCTCGCCCCGCCGTAGAGCTCGTCGCCCACGATGGGAAACCCCATCGAGGCGAGGTGCACGCGGATCTGGTGGCGCCTGCCGGTGAGGAGCTCAACCCTCAGCAGCGAGCGCCCGCCCGAGCTCGCCACGCGCCGCACGCGTGTCTCGGCGGGCCTGCCCTGCCCCGGCCGGCAGGCGCGCATGCGCCGGGCGTCGTGGCGGTCGCGCCCGATGGGCCGGTCGATCAGCCGCTCCCCGCCCGGGAACGCCCCGCGCACCACCGCGAGGTAGGTCTTGCGCATGGCGTGGCCCGCCACCTGGCGATCGAGCTCCGCCTGCGTGGCGCGGTCGAGCGAGAAGAGCACGAGACCCGTGGTCCCCACGTCGAGGCGCTGCACGGCCTGCGGGCGCGCCTCCGGGCGGCCCTCTGCCGCGAGGTGCTCCGCCACGACGTCCGTGAGCGTGCGCGCGCCGGTGCCGTCCCCGTGCACGAGCATCCCCGCCGGCTTGTCGCAGGCGAGAAGGACCTCGTCCTCGTAGATGATGCGCGCGCCGTCCACGCCGACCCCCCTTCGTCCCCACCAGCATACCCGTGAGGGGCGTCAGGCGGGCGCGGCGCGAGCGGCCCCGAGGGCGCAAGGCGCCCCCCAAGTGTGACAGTATCGTAAGTTCCGCCGCTCACCTGCCCTTTTACCGCCCCTCACCCCCTCGGACGCCCCGCCCGGGATGGCGCGCCGCACGCCGATGGTCTACGCTCGGCCCATTCGTTCAGCCGGCCTTCAGCCTGCCGAGAGAGGCGGACCCACCATGACGCGCGACGACCTCAAGATGAAGCTCCCCCATGCGGAGGGGGAGGACGCCCCCGACGCCGAGGAGGACGTCGAGGAGCGGCTCGCCCTCGAGAGCCTCCAGCGGCACCGCCGGGCGCGGCGGCGCAAGAAGGTCATCGCGGCGGGCGTCGTGGGCGGCATCGTGGTGGCCGCGGGAATCGCCTGGGCGGTCCTGACCTCGGCGTCGAGCCAGCCCGCGGAGGAGGCCCCGCTTCAGACGATCCCGCTCATGCGCGAGGAGTTCTCCGAGTCCGTGCAGGCCACGGGGACGGCTCAGCCGCTCACCTCCGTGGTGGTGACGCCCAAGGCCGACGGCGTCATCGCGTCCGTGGACGTGGCGCTCGACGACGCCGTGGCCGAGGGCCAGGTCCTTCTCACCATCAAGAACGACGAGCTCGACCGCGCCGTCAAGCAGGCCGAGCTCGACCTCAGGACCAAGCGCGCCGAGAACGACACGGTGCAGAAGGCCTACAACGAGCTCTACTACGCGGACGAGGTGGACAAGGACGCCCTCGCCGCCAAGCTCATCGAGCTGGAGACCTCCCGCCTCAACCTGGAGATCGCCCAGGACGCCTACGACAACGCCGTCGCAACGGCCGCCGGGCGCACCGTCAAGGCGCCGGCGTCCGGCTCCGTCGTGGCGCTGAACGCCGTCGCGGGCGCGGCCGTCGGCGCGGGCGGGACGACGTCCTCCGGCGCGGAGGGCGGCGGCTCGGGCCCGCTCGTGCAGATCGCCGACCTGTCCCAAATGACCGTCAAGGTGCAGGTGAACGAGGTCGACATCTCTCGCATCGCCGTGGGGCAGGCGGCGCGCGTGACCTTCTCGGCGCTCCCGGGCACCATGCTCGACGCGCAGGTGACGCGCATCTCCACCACGGCGGCGGCCGACCCCTACGGCGGCTCCGGCGGGGTGGTCACCTACGACGTCGAGCTTCTCATCCCCGACCCCGCGCCCGAGCTCAAGCCCGGTATGACGGCGAGCGTGGAAATCCTCATGCAGAGCGTGCCCGACGCGCTCACCGTGCCCGTATCCGCGCTCATGACCGACGACGGCGTCTCGTACTACGTCTACGTGATGAGCGACCCCGAGACCGAGGCCGTGGAGCGGCGCGACGTGAGCGTGCCCGCGCAGAGCGACACCACGGCCGTGATCGAGGGCGACGTGTCCGAGGGCGACCTCGTGGTGCTCGACCCGTTCTCCGTCGACCCGACATCCGCCGGGGGCGACGCGGCGGCCGGCGCCGCCGAGCCCGACGGCGCCGACGTGGCGGCTGCCGACGCCCCGGCGGCCTAGCCATGTCCGCCGTCATCGACGTCCGCGGCCTCTGGCGCATCTACGAGACGGCCGCCGGCCACACCACCGCCCTGCGCGGCATCTCCCTCAAGGTGGCGCGCGGCGAGTTCCTCGCCATCATGGGCCCGTCGGGCTCAGGCAAGTCCACGCTCATGAACACCCTCGGCTGCCTCGACCGGCCGACGGCCGGCTCCTACCGGCTCGAGGGCGTTGAGGTCTCCGAGCTCTCCGAGGACGACCTCGCGCACGTGCGCTCCAGCAGGCTCGGCTTTGTCTTCCAGTCGTTCAACCTGCTGCCGCGCGCAACGGTGCTGCGCAACGTGATGCTGCCGCTCGTCTACTCCGACCGCCCCATGCGCGACCGCGAGCTCGCCGCCTGGCGCGCCCTGCGCTCAGTGGGCCTGCCGGAGGAGCACTACCTCCACCGGTCCAACGAGCTCTCCGGCGGCCAGATGCAGCGCGTCGCCATCGCGCGGGCGCTCGTCAACGACCCGGCCATCATCCTCGCCGACGAGCCGACCGGCAACCTCGACACCGCCACCGGGGAGATGGTCATGCGCACCTTCCAGCGCATGCAGCGGCGCGGCAAGACCATCATCCTCATCACGCACGACCCGGAGGTCGCCGCCTGGGCCGACCGCACCGTGCACATCCGCGACGGCAGGCTCTTCTCGGACGAGGAGGAGCGCGCCTACCTCGCGGGCCTCGCGCAGCGCGAGAAGGACGCGGGCGAGAAGGGCGGGCACGCCGCCGGCCCCTCCCCGACCTCGCCCGCCGCTCCGAAGAACCGCTCACGGCTCCTGGGGGTGCCCTGCCTATGAAGTTCCGCGACCTCGCCTACGAGACCTCGTCCGCGCTTCTCGCCAACCGGGCGCGGAGCCTCCTCACCATCCTGGGCATCGTCATCGGCATCGCGGCCGTCATCGCCATGACGGCGCTCATCGACGGCGTGAAGGCCCAGCTCGTGGGCCAGCTCGGCCTCAACATGTCCCGAACGGTCAGCATCACCTGCTGGCCTCCCGGCAACCAGCCGCTCGACCGGGACGACATCGAGGAGATGGGCCAGGCGCTCGCGGGCGACTACGAGTTCGTCACCGGCTACACCTACGCCGGGGTCCCGGCCTCGTCGAGCACCGCCGAGGTGGAGTACCTGAGCATCACCGCGTGCGAGCCCGCCTACTTCCAGGGCATGGGGCTCTCCGCCACGCAGGGCAGGCTCTTCACCGAGGAGGAAGAGGAGGACGGCGCGATGGTCGTCGTGCTCGGCGGGTCCTCGGTGCAGAACCTCTTTGGCTCCCCCGACGCGGACTGCGTGGGAAAGACCGTGCGCATCGGCTCGTCGCAGTACACCGTCGTGGGCGCGATCAAGACCGACACGCCCTACCAGAGCGACATCGCCTACATGCCGGCGTCGACCGCCGTCACGCGCCTCATCGGGCAGGGCGGGTACAACTCCTGGCAGATCCTCGGCTTCGCGCGCGAGGGGTCGGACATGTACGCCGTGGCGGCAAACACCGAGAGCTATCTCTACCAGCGCTACAACATCCCCTACCCCGAGGAGGGGCAGACCTCGTTCTCGAGCGACGAGGGCTACGTCTACGTCCAGACGGCACAGGCGCTCATCGACCAGCTCGACGCCACGACGGCGACCTTCCGCATGCTCGCGCTCGCGGTGGCGAGCATCTCGCTTCTGGTGGGCGGCATCGGCATCATGAACATGATGCTCACCAACGTGACCGAGCGCATCCGCGAGATCGGCCTGCGCAAGGCGCTCGGAGCCCGGCGCGGGGACATCACGGGGCAGTTCCTGCTGGAGAGCGTGACCATCTGCATCGTGGGCGGCGTCATCGGCGTGGGCGTCGGCTACGGCGGGGCATGGCTGCTCGCGAGCGTGGCGGGCTCGGCCCTGAGCTCGATGATGGGCGGGAGCGGCGAGCTCGTGCCCGTCATCTCCCCGGCGACCGTTGCCATGGCGACGGGCATCTGCGTGGGGATCGGCGTCGTCTTTGGCTGGTACCCGGCGCGCCGCGGCGCCAAGATGGACCCCGTCGAGGCCCTGCGCTACCAGTAGCGCGCCACCGGCGTCAGGCCTATGCCACGGGCGTCAGGTTTATTTGGCACATGCGACGTGTGCCAAATAAACCTGACGCCCGTGGCATAGGCCTGACGCCCGTGGCAGACGCCCAATGTCCTACCCGAGGCGGGCCCTCACGGCATCGACCAGCTCTGCCATGGGCACCTGCACCTGCTCGTGCGTGCCCATGTCGCGCAGCGTTGCCGCGCCGGCGGCCACCTCGTCGCCGCCGAGCACCACGCAGAGCTGCGCGCGCAGCTTGTCGGCCTGCTTGAACTGGGACTTGAGCGAGCGGCCCTGGTAGTCGGCCTCGGTGCGCACGCCCGCGCCGCGCAGGGCCAGGCACGCGTCGAAGGCCGCCGCGCGCTCCGCCTCGCCGCCGGTCGTGGCCACGTAGACGCAGGTCGGCTCGTCGCCGCCCATCTCGACGCCGGCCGCCGCGAGCGCGAGCGCGATGCGCTCGAAGCCCACCGCAAAGCCCAAGCCCGGCGTGGGCTTGCCGCCCTCGAGCTCCACGAGGCCGTCGTAGCGGCCGCCGCCGCCGATGGCTCCCACGCCCGCGCCCACGGCCTCCACCTCGAAGACCGTGCGCGTGTAGTAGTCCAGGCCGCGCACGAGCGTGGGGTCCTCGACGTAGGCCACGCCGGCCGCGTCCAGGTAGCGCTTGACGGCCGCATAGTGCGCCGCGCACTCATCGCAGAGGTTGTCCGGCGCGAGCGGCGCGCCCTTCATGACCTCGCGGCAGTGGTCGTTCTTGCAGTCGAAGGCGCGCAGCGGGTTGATCTGGGCGCGCTCGAGGCAGTCGTCGCACATCTCGTCCTTGTGGTCGAGGATGAACGCGCGGACCTTGTCGCGGTAGGCGGGGCGGCAGGCGGCGTCGCCCATCGAGTTGATCACGAGACGCAGGCTCTCGCGGGCAAAGCCCAGGCGCTCGAAGTACTCCATGAGCATGATGATGCACTCGGCGTCCGCCGCAGGGTCGCTCGCGCCGAGCCACTCGACGCCCACCTGGTGGAACTGGCGCAGGCGGCCCTTCTGCGGGCGCTCGCCGCGGAACATCGCCTCGGCGTACCAGAGCTTGGCCGGGGCCGCGCCCTGCGGCACGAGGTTGTTCTCCACCACGGAGCGCACCACGCCGGCCGTGCCCTCGGGACGCATGGCCATGCGCTGGCGCGGCTTGAGGCCCGCCTCGGTGCCCTTCTCCAGAAGGTCGCCGAAGAGCGCGCCCGAGACCACGCGGAACATCTCCTTGCGCACCACGTCCGTGGACTCGCCGATGCCGTGGACGAAGGTGTCCACCTGCTCGATGGCCGGCGTCTCGATCATGTCGAAGCCGTAGGCGCCAAACAGGTCGCGCGCCACGTCCTGCATGCGCTGCCAGGCGCGCATGTAGCCGCCGTAGAGGTCCTCGGTGCCCTGAACCTTCTGTGCCATCGTGCGATTCCCTTCTCGCGCCGGTTTTCCAATCGTTCAGTATACCCCGACACGCCGCCCGTTCTTCTCGCCGCGCGACTCTCGCCACGAGCGTTGCGCGCCGCGGGGTTATGGCAATCTGGCGCCGCGGGACGTTGTCCAAATGGGGGTTGTGGCAGCGCGCCCAACCAGCCATCTGGGCCTTTGTGGCGTCATGTTGCGGAAATGCGGGTCGTGGCAGCCCCAACGCTGCCACGACCCCAATTTCGTCAACGTCCTATCGCACCGGATTGCCACGACCCCAAAGACCGCAGCGCCCTGCCCGTGCGCGCCGCGAGAAGGACGCGCCGCCCGGCACCGCTGCTACAATGTTGCCACGCCACGCCTTGTAAGGAGGCGCCCATGGGACGCGTGCGCTCCGCCCTTCTCGCCCTGCTCGCCGCCTGCTGCCTTGCCGCCTGCGGCGTCCCCATCGACTCGCCCGCGCCGAGCGAGGCGGAGGTGCTTGACTACGCCGCGCTCCAGTGCCCCAACGAGGGCTTCGAGGTCGTGGCGTCCGAGGAGGTGCGCGAGGTCCCGCAGAAGGTCGTCTACACGCTGCGCTCGACCGAGCGCGACCTCACGTTCACCGCCACCGGCGAGATAACCGAGCCCGTGAGCGGCAAGTTCCCCTCCGGACCCAAGCCGCGCGTGTCCTGCGACTACCCCTCCGCAGTCAGGGACCTCTACCACGACGACGTCGTCACGGAGCTCTCGGAGCGGGTCGCCGGCCAGGGCGAGTCGGGCATCGTCTTCTCGCCCGGCTGGCCCGAGCTCTACGTGCGCAACTATGCCCAGCTCGAGGAGGCGCTCGCGCTGCTCGAGGAGGTCGACGCCCTCTACGAGCCCGAGCTTGCGTACAACCCCGCCGAGTGGGTCCGCGAGAACGCCTCCACGAGCGTGGCCATCCGCTGGTTCGACGGCACTCTCTCGGCGGAGGACGGCGATCCCATGGGCTGGAAGCAGCTGGGGGACGTCGCGCTCTACGGCGAGCTCGACGCCGAGAGGGACCTCGAGGCGCTCGCGAGCGCCTATGCCCAGCTCATCGCCGACGGCGTGGCGCCGGCCGACGCCACGCTGCCCGAGCGCCACCTGGAGTCGCTGCACCGCACCGCCATCGACCGCATCGCAGTGCGCGGCGAGGAGGTCCCCTTTGGGCTGGGCGAGACCTCCTGGGGAGACGCCACCAACCCCTACCAGCGCGACCACATCTCGGAGGGCGGGGGCGTCGTCGCCCGCTGGAGCGACGATCAGGGCCGCTACCTCGTGCGCGTCAACATGGACGGAACGGACCCGCGCGAGCGTGACGAGGGCGGCTCGTGGCTCGTCCAGCAGGTGGCCCAGCTTGCGGGAGGCAGCTACGAGGATGATGCGACCGGCTTCTCGTGGGAGGTCGGCAACGTGAGCGGCCACATGGAGTACGTCGGGCTGGAGAACGGCAGGAAGGTCGCTCGCCTTGAGCTCAACGACCGCACCAGCATGGTCAGCTGCAGCTCCGAGGAGGCGGGCCTCTCTGACGCGGTGGCGATGCCGGTCGAGGACTTCGCGGCCCTCTTCGGTCTCACGGCCCGCGTTGACGAGGCAGAGGGCATCATTCACCTGGAGTAGGCCCCGGGCGTCCGGGTACGTACACCTCCCGCCCGGGTACGTACAATCTCAGGCCGGGTACGTACTAAGTTGTAAGTTTGATACACTTTCGCCGCCATGCCTACCTGCGGATTTGTCGCACAGGCCCATGCCTCAGCAGGGAAGTCGTGTACGTACCCGGCGCGGGACTGTACGTACCCGGCGCGGGACTCTACGCACCCGGAGCCGGCCCGCTCCGGAGCGGGACGAGGCCCGACGCAAGCGGCCGCCCCCACCCGGGCGGGCAGGGGCGGCCGACGGACGCCAGGTTCTTCTCGCCTGGCCTAGGCGATCTTGACGACCCAGCCCTCGGGACCGGCGACCTCACCGGCCTGGATGCCGGTCAGGGTCTCGCGCAGCTTGGACATGACGGGGCCGACATGCTCCATGCCGCCCTCGCCGAAGACGACCTCGGTGTCGCCGTTGACGACCTTGCCCACGGGGCTGATGACGGCCGCGGTGCCGCACATGCCGCACTCGACGAAGGCGCCGCTCGCGACCTCCTCGAAGGTGACCGGGCGCTCCACCACGGTCATGCCGAGCATCTCGCGCGCCACCTGCACGAGGCTGCGGCGCGTGATGGAGGGCAGGATGGAGTCGGTGGCGGACTGCGGCACCACGATCGTGCCCTCGCGGTCCACGAACATGAAGTTGGCGCCGCCGGACTCCTCCACGTAGGTGTGGGTCTGCGGGTCGAGGAACATGTTGTCCGCGAAGCCCTCGGCGTGCGCCTGGACGCTCGGGTAGAGGCTCATGGCGTAGTTGAGGCCGGCCTTGATGGCACCGGTGCCGTGCGGGGCGGCGCGGTCGTACTCGGGGACCTTCACGGCGACCGGCTTGACGCCGCCGGAGTAGTACGGGCCCACGGGGGTCACGAGGATGCGGAACTGGTACTCGTCGGCCGGCTTGACGCCGATGACGTCGCCGGTGGCGACCATGAACGGGCGGACGTAGAGCGTGGCGCCCGAGCCAAAGGGCGGCACCCATGCCTCGTTGGCCTTGACGACCATCTTGACCGCCTCGACGAACTTGTCCTCCGGGAACGGCGGCATCACGATGCGGCGCGCGGAGTCGGCCATGCGGGCAGCGTTGAGGTCCGGGCGGAAGCAGACGATGTCGCCGTCCTTGGTGGTGTAGGCCTTGAGGCCCTCGAAGACCTCCTGGCAGTAGTGGAAGATGCCCGCGCACTCGGAGAGCGTGAGGGTGTGGTCGGTGGTGAGGCCGCCCTCCTCCCAGGCGCCGTCGTGATAGTTGCAGACGTAGCTGTAGTCTGTAGGCTGGTAGGCAAAGCCGAGGCCGCCCCAGTCGATGTCCTTCTTCTCCACTGCCATGATTGCCCCCTCGTGCCGGGATTGTGTGCTGCGCAAACGATAAACCCATTCAGGGCGAGAAGAACGACGGGTTGCGGAGGTTGTAACATTGCGCGGACCCTCGGGCGGAGGGCCCCGCGGCGTACACGGGGGTTGATTTCCAACCTCAGCGAAACACCTTGAGCCGATAGCGCGTTTCCGCACCTATCGAGACGGAGGGGAGGCCCCGGCAGGGGCCTCCCCTCCGCGTTGTCGCAGGTGTAGGATGCATGGAGAG